>DURJ01000157.1 GCA_012837285.1 Bacillota bacterium | reverse complement strand
ATTTGTCTTAACGGCCATGGTTGCCATGTTACTCGGAACCGCCACCGGCACGTTCAGCACCATCGGTATTGTGTTGGCCGGGGTAGGAGCGGTAATGGACATACCTTACCCTATTGTGGCAGGGGCCATTGTCTCAGGGGCTTTCGTAGGTGATCGGGGCTCGCCGCTGTCGTCTACAGCAAATCTAATCGCAGCCATGGCAGGCTCAGATGTCCGGGATTTCCTCCGGCACTTGTGGACCACCGGGACCCCGGCTCTGTTAATTACTGCTCTGTTTTATTTCATCTTAGACCAAGTCTACAGCCAAGACGTGCTTAACGTGGCGGTGATCGAGAGTTTCCGCACACTTATCGCCGGCCACTTTCGGCTCAGCCCATGGCTGTTTCTACCGCCGGCTCTGTTAGCTTCTCTGGCTGTGCTCAGAGTTCCGGCCCAATACAATATTATCACTGTGCTACTGGGCTCGGCAGTCGTGGCCAGGTTTGTGCAAGGATTAGAGTTTCTAGACATCGGCGCTGCTGCTATATTCGGCTACCAAGCCGCCGGCACTGGAGAGGCCGTCCGGCTCATCAGTGGTGGCGGATTACTGTCCCTAGTTCCTATTCTAATCACTCTGTTTGCAGCCACTGGGTTCAACGGCCTGCTCGAAGGAACCGGAGTAACCAAGCTGGCCTTAGCGCGATTCTTGGAGAATGTCTCCGGGCCTACGCAGCTACTGAGGCTCACAGTAGCTATCAGTGCTTCCGTGTTGGCGATAACTTCTAACCAAGCCGTTTCTATCGTGGTCCCGGCCCGCATGCTGCGCGATAAATTGCAGGATACAGGTGCTAGCGAGCTGGCATTAGCACGGGCCATCGCTGATTCTGGCGGCGTACTGGCCGCTGTGGTTCCGTGGAGCACAGCGGCTTTAACCCCGGCCCTGATTCTGGGTACCAAAGCCTATGCTTTTGCCCCCTTCGCTGCGTTCTGCTGGTTACAACCACTGGTGGAACTCGCCTTTCTGCAGCGCGGCCGCTACGCGCGAACCCCTATTCCGGTTGCAGATGAAACACGGTGAAAGTGCAGGGAGTAGCGACAACTTTATGGCTCAAGCACTGCTAGCCGTGGGCAAGAACAAACGTGCTTTAACACAATTACGACGTATTTTTACCCAACATCCCAACTATAAAGATGTAGCCCAGCTAATTACAGAACTAACAAGCACCGACAGCCGAGACCTTTAGGCCCACTTTTTCTTGACTGAAAAAAGACTTTGTGGTACCATACAATTGCAAAGCGCTGCGGGATGGTGTAGCGGTAGCACACGTGACTCTGGATCATGTAGCCTAGGTTCGAGCCCTAGTCCCGCAGCCAAGTGATATCAAGGGTTCTGGCGATTACATAAAAGTGCCGGAACCCTTTTTGGTGCCCGTTTGGTGCCCAAATTTTATAAGTTCTCAAGTTTGGCCATGGTTTCTTCCAAAACACCGGGCAAAATATGCACGTAGATGTTAGCGGTGGTGCTAATGCTGTCATGGCCAAGGAGCACCTGGATCTGCTCAAGTGGTACTCCCCGTGCTATAAGGTTGGGAGCAAAGGTGTGGCTCAGGGAATGTAAGGTGGCATTTTTGATGCCGGCCTTATCCAGCAGTTTTTTAACCTGCTTAGTTACATTGCCGGGATCCTGCTTAGTGCCGTTCTGCTGGCAAAATACTAGGCCAAGCTCATGATACCGTTGTTTCTTTTCCTTACAATGCAGGCGGTCTTTGGCCAGTGCTTTTTCTATTTCCTCGAACACAGGTACGCAGGACTTGACAAATGGAATCGTCCTCATGCTTTTTTCCGTTTTTAGAGCTTGGAAACCCAGAATACCCTCAACTTTTTCCAGCGTCTGCCTTACTGATATATAACGGTTTTCTAAGTCTACATCTTTCCAGCGCAACCCCAAGAGCTTGCCTCGGCGCAAGCCTGTTTTTATCGCTATTTGTATCAGATGGTAATGCCGCCTGCCTTTCGCAGCATCAAGAAGCTTTTCCACTTCTTCAGGGGTTAAGGCGCGCGCTCTTTTATCCTTTACGTGAGTTTCGTTCATTTTCTGCTTTGGTGGGGTAACCAGCTTTGCAACGTTCTTGGTTAGTTGCTGGGTATCTACAGCATCATTAAGGGCCTTACGAAGGATTGCATGTTGATATTGGATGCTGCGGAGCGACAAGTTGTTTTCAAGCTGCTGAGCAAAAAAACTTCTGAATATGCATGGGTGTTAGTTGGGACAATTGGATAGCACCTAACAGCGGCTTGATGTGGTTCTTGATTTGACTCTCATAGCTTTCCAAAGTAATTGGTCAGACTGTCATTTTAGCGGTCGTTTCGAGCCAGTGGTCCAGGTATTCCGCTAGTGTTGTTTTAGCTGGCTCAATATATGTTCCTTTTGCCAACTCAGTCGTGAGCTGGGCTAATACTCCCTCTGCTTCTCCTTCGCGGCCTTCTACATATCGTACTATCCGTTTTCGTTTCCCGGTGGCCGGGTCTCCTTCCCGGCTTCTGCCACTACCCGGAAGCGGCCGCGAGAGACTTGTTGATGTGGCCTGCCATGGAATCACCTTTCCTGATAATGCAGTTTTGGACGAAAACAACCTAAAGAACATTAAAAACGATAAGAATAAGTATACAAGGGCAGGAATTTGGGCAGTAATGGCGAATAGATAGTATTACAAGGGCAATATTTAGGTTGTCAAACGCAGCAATGTATGCATATAATGTGGTGTCTTGAGAAAAGCTAGCACAAGGTAGATAGCTCTATATGCCATCCGTCTTTGATGGTTGGGCTACTACCGTTAACAGATTGGCGGTAGCGGCATGCGTGCCGTAAGGGATGCGTCCCGATCACCGCCAATTTGCCATTTATAGGGGCAAGTTAGGAAAACGGTGTGGATTTGGAATAAGAACTATACCGCGACCAGCAACATTGGGATAATCTCGGAACTGATGAATAATATCTCCTAATCTTTCTTTTGTATGACGGGCTTGAATTGCCCAGTTGCGTACTGCAAAAGCTAGCCAGTCTGCGATCTGTATAGGTGGATTGTAAATTGAAGAGCCGAACACAACATTGTTAACTATATTTTTTCCGCTCGTGTATCTTTCGTAACCCGCTTGCATGTAGCACTGACACTCCTTTAGTTGTCCAGGATCTGTCATTTCGTCTCCAATGACAATTGTCTCGCTATTGTTTTTATCCTCCATGAGATACTGCAAGCGTTGCAGAAGCCACTTAAAAGCTTTTTTCTGTACATCATTTTTAAGGTGGGTTCTAAGTTGATGGTATCGTTTTAGTTCATGTTCCATGCCGTGCTTTTTTATGATGCGGAAGGTTTTATAGTCCCTGTCGCAGTATCTTAACCAATACTCTTGCTTCTTGACTACAGAACTAAGAAATATGACTTCTGGTGGCAACCCAGAGATAAAGTCCCATGTTCCCTTGATCCAAGCTTCTATCTCTACTAGAGGTGGGGTTCTTTGCTGTAAGAACCGAAGCTGATCTAAGCGCAAGGTACCGTTACCTCGTATTCTACGATAAATGTCGTACATATCTGCGCTTTTCCATTCCACACCGATTACAGGTGGTTCATCTATAAGGCTTAAATTTTGTTTTACAAAACGCCACCATTGTTTTGATATTGGTTCCACATATTCAAACGGTATTACTACCATGGCTAGAACAAATACTTCACTGTGATCGCACGGGTCTGGATGGCCTGAGTCATCGAAGAAGGCAATATAATTAATATGCCCACCCCCCTGTAGACTACCAACTCTAAATGGATACCGTTACGCCGCGCAAGCGGCCTTTTTTATTTCCCCACCGCTTTGGGTAGGATTAGCTACATCTGATGGAACTTTAGGTTTTAGTTAAATAGTCTTGTTTTTACCGAAAAATACCGTACCATCAGCCAAGTGTAATCTGTATCCGCAACCCCGTGCCAACAGATAATTGGTCTGCGTACATTCTCCAGCATCAGAGCATTCCAAATACCGTGAGCAACAATGAAAGATTTCTTCTGCACTTAGGGTGTAGGTGCCATCGTAAAGCCGTAGAAAAAGCGGCTTCATTTGTTCTATATCATCAATGGATTCAAAAAGGATTCTAATCCAGGGGTCGGATGCTATTTTTTCAGTAGGAAGTAAAGGGAACTCATCGAGCACTTTTTCTAATTGGGGTGTTATAGCGATGAACCGTTTTTTGGGACCATATCGTACCCTTATTACCGGTACGCCAAAGAGAGTTATGGACAGCTGGTTTGTTGTTAATAAAATTGTCTCGGTATAACCGGCAGCTGGTCTGCCATTTTGGAGAATTGCGACTATCTTTTCACCAATGGTCCTTTGTATGTCCAGGTACATATCTAGGGCCCCCAATCATTTCATAAAAGTCCTCTTCGGAAATAATTTGTATGCCGGTTCCGCGTTTTGCATATTCAATTGCTTTTCTGGTTTTTGCGCTCTGCCTGTGGTCTTTTAAAAGCCTGTAATCTTGGATGCCCAATACTAAATAATCTGTCTTTAGGGTAACGTTGTCGGCTGGCTGCCCACCCATATCTGCTACGATCTGATATGCTTGGGCCCGACCCATTCCGTTGAGAGCCCCAGTGAAGGCTACGATCTTCGCATAAAGCTTGTTATCCTCATCAAACTTCGTTGTTGTAGGCGTGATCCTTTTGCTTAGTGGCACCGATTTGGCCTTACGGCTGCGCGACTGCGGGGGCCTTATGTGGGAACACGTAATGTGATTGGAAGCAGTCAGCTTACCGGGTCTTAGGCCTATTGCCGCCGTGAGTTCTGTGATGTTTCGGCATTTATATTTTCTAAGCATATGTATAAGTATTTTGGCGGCAGTTGTAGCATCCTCTAAGGCATTATGATGCATGAATCGGATACCCAGGCAATCAGCGATGGTATCAAGCCGGTAGTTTATAACATTGTCAAATACTTTTTGACTGGCCTGACGCGAACATATGTAATCCAACACAGGAATAGGAAGGTCATAATGTTCCAGTGTTTGAGATAGCACGGATATGTCAAACGAAGTATTGTGGGCAACGATCATTTCATTATCTAGATAAGGTCTGATTTCGTTCCAGCATTCAGAAAACAGTGGTTTATCACGCAAAACCGTTTCTGTTAGGCCGTGGACCAACACGTTAAGATAGTTAAATTCAAAGGGCTCGGGCCGAATCAACCAGTGTTTTGTCTCGACTATTTGCAGGTTTCTTACCACCGCTATTCCTAACGAACACGCACTTGTGCGTTTGCCATTAGCAGTTTCAAAGTCAATAGCGGTGAAATTCATATTCCTCCCTCCCTATGGCTTAAACGTAACTTCAACCACCTTCCCACAAATCCTGACGTTACTGGATTTAATCACAATGGGCGGATACTTAGGATTATCCGGCTGTAAGATAAGCTCATCATTCTTGTAATACACACGTTTAAGGGTAGCATTTTCCTGATCCACGTTTACGATGGCGATTTCGCCGTTCTCAACCTCTTCCTGCTGGCGGACCAGGACAAGGTCACCTTCGCAGATACGGCTGCCTATCATGCTGTCACCGGTGACGCGGAGGTGAAAGTATTTACCGTCTTTAACTTCGTCGGCAGGTGTGAGCTCCCAGCCGTCGATATGCTCGTCTGCCAAGATGGGGAGACCGGCCCGGATGACGCCGAGCACCGGGACGCGGACCATTGGCCCGGCAGGCCAAGCGCCAGGCGGGAGGTATGTACCACAGGGATCGTCAGTGCGGCCGAGGAGATAGTCGGTGGTGACGCCAAAGAAGTCGGCAAATTTCCTAACCAGTTCCGAATCGGGGTCTCTGTCGCCAGTCTCATATCTTGAAATAGTAGCCCGGTCAACACCAAAGATTTTACCTAGTTCTCCCTGGGTCATTTTTTTCAGTTCTCTTTGCTCGCGCAATCGCTTTGGTAACATTAGGCATCACCCCTTTACATAAATGTACCTCAACGGCAACAATAATTAAACCGTTAGTACCATATCGGTAAATATTTTTCAAAAAAGACTTGACGTGCCGAATTGGTACGTGTGTAATCTAATTAAGCTGTTACCAAAACAGCACGCCAAGTAGCCCCGGAAGAGAGGTGATAAACATGGCTAACAGACCAAGGTTAATAGCTTATAGAGAAGACGACCTGGGGTTAACACAGCAAGAAGTGGCTAATTGGCTGAATACTCTCGATCCTTCTACTGCCGAATAGAAGGTGGGCGTTCGAACCCTAATCCGTTACTACTAAAGAAATTTGCGGCTGCGTTCGGCCTTACTTTGGAAAAAACGTACGAGTTTTCTTATGGCAAGGATGTTACCGAAATGGCACGGACAACCGGCACCGACTGGTGAAAGGAGGAAGGTTAATGGGAGAGCTCATTAACCTCGGGGTTAAGCAAGACGGTGAACGGATCGTAATATCGAGCCGGGTTATCGCTCACAACTTCGAGAAAAGGCACGACAACGTTCTACGAGATATTGTGGAGTGCTCTAGTTAAAATGGACACTCAGAAGTGTTCCTTTCTAGCTCTACCTTAGAATTGCTCATTATTACAAAACTAGGCTGCAGGATCTTGGAATTCGGCCCGGTATTTCATTTCATATTCCAACGGGGACATGTAACCCAGCCCGCTGTGTAGCCGTTTAACAGGTTCATAGCCTACCTATAAGGGATGGAAACCTGGAATGGAAACCTGCTCCACGTTATCAGGCATGTGCTCACCATGAGGGATGAAAACTGACTATAGCCGGTTCGTTCGGGTTTGCTTATGGGGAGACCTACTGACGATGTACAATTCGACCCCACTGTCCCGGTTTTAAGGGACGGCGTGGTTGTAAGGATGGAGAATTGCTTGGGCTATGAAATACTGCTATTTGGCGCTGGGCTGGCTTTGGTGACTCTGAAAAAAGCCGGCGCCGGTGAATCGCCGGGCTGTTGCAGTTAGAATCAAGAAATAAGGCTTACAACCCTCGTGCCAATAGGGATGTAAGCCTTTTGGTGGTTCCTAAAGTTGTCAGGAAACAGGAGAGCTGGTGGCTTTTTACTTTTCCATGTTATACTATTGTTGAGAATAATCTGTTGGGCTTCCCCAGCACGCCAAAGCCAAATGAGGTTTTCCTAAAGGAGTGTAGCCGATGCCTTTGGAGATTGTCCGCAATGATATAACGAAAATGAAAGTGGATGCTATTGTTAACGCTTCCAACAGTCGCCTGAAAAAAGGTGGTGGGGTAAGTGGCGCTATCTTTGCTGCTGCCGGAGCGGACAAGCTTCAGGCCGAATGTGACCGTATTGGCTATTGTGCCGTGGGCGGTGCGGTTATCACCGGTGGCTACGCTCTCCCGGCAAAGTACATTATTCATACCGTTGGCCCGGTGTGGGAAGGCGGGACGAAGGACGAGGAGAAGTTACTTTTTTCCAGTTATACAAGCTCCCTGAACCTGGCTTTGGAGCATGGGCTTGGTTCTGTTGCTTTTCCTCTGATATCCTCCGGTATCTTTGGCTATCCCAAGGACCAAGCCTTACGGGTTGCCATATCAGCCATCGGTGCTTTTCTAGTAAAACATGATATGATGGTGTATCTGGTTGTGTTTGATAAGACGGCTTATAGATTAAGCGACAAGCTGTTCAAGTCTATCAAGGCATACATAGACGAAAACTATGTGGAGGCGCACACAACCCCACGTCCCCAGCGCGATACTGAGGTGCTGCGCCAGCTTAGTGACGCTGCTGTCTATGAACTGCTCGAGCCTGATGCCGCTGTAGCGGAAAGGCCCTGGGCCGCACCTCGAGACTTGAACGACGTGGTTTCCCAGGTGGGCGAGAGCTTTACGGAAATGCTCCTTAGACTCATTGATGAGAGCGGTAAAACCGACCCCGAGGTGTACAAACGAGCCAACTTGGACCGCAGGCTCTTTTCCAAGATACGGAGCAATTTACAGTATCAGCCCAGCAAAAACACCGCCCTAGCGCTGGCGGTGGCATTGGAATTGAATCTGGACCAGACTGCCGATTTGTTGCGCCGGGCTGGATTTGCCCTGTCGCCCAGCAGTCGCTTTGATCTGGTTGTACAGTATTTCATTAACGAAGGGAATTACAATATTTTTGAGATAAACGAGGCCCTGTTTGCGTTTGACGAGAGCTTATTAGGCGCATAATGCGGTGCTGACAGGTGGGCAGGGTTTTATCAAGAAGCACTTTGTCGCCCGGCAGGCGACCTTGGCGGCTTGGCGCCATGTTATCCTTTAAGTACCAAATTACTTAAGGGGGATAACCGCAATGAAAAAAGAGCTAACAGAGCTGGTATTTATACTGGACCGAAGTGGCTCCATGTCGGGGCTGGAGAGCGACACCATCGGCGGCTATAATTCGCTCCTTAAAAAGCAGAAAAAAGAAGACGGCGAGTGCATTATTACCACTGTGTTATTCGACGACAAGTACGAACTCCTGCATGATCGGATCAATATCAGGGGTGTGGCCCCTATCACCGAACGGGAGTATTTTGTCCGTGGAATGACAGCACTGCTGGACGCCATCGGCCGCACCATCAACAAGATTGTCAATGCGCAGATGCATACTACTGAGGACCAGCGGCCGGAAAAAACCATGTTGGTTATCATCACAGACGGCATGGAAAATGCTAGCCGCGAGTATGGTTACGACAAGGTACGGAAGATGATCGAGTATCAGAAAGAAGAATACGGTTGGGAGTTCATCTTTTTGGGTGCCAACATCGATGCCGTGGAGACAGCCGCTCGCTTTGGCATAGCAAAAGATCGCGCTGCCGATTATCTGGCAGACTCAGAAGGGATAGGGCTTAACTATGATGTTGTCAGTGAGGCCGTGACTGACTTCCGTGCCGGCCGTCCCATCTATGCCAACTGGAAAGAGCAGATCGATGAGGATTACAGAAAACGAGGGAGGAAAAAGCAAAGGAAGCCAAGGTAGGTTCCGTGCTCCCAACAACACTACCGGATAGTAGGCAGGGTACCCCTAAGACCCTCTTAATGGGTGGGCCAAATGCTTTTAGCGCCAAACAAGTGCCAAGCTGATTAGACAAGGCCGTCTTTCAACACTATGAGAAGACGGCCTTTGTTATGTTCGTCCGGCATAGAAAGACCCACTGAATAGGCAGGAACAAAGGTGCTTTATCAAGAAAGATTACAACAAGACTCTCATCAATTGGTCGGTTAGCGAGATCTATTGGATAGCTATGTTGTCATACAAAGGAGAGGAATATGAGTCAGAACAATAGTAACTATATTGAGTCTCGTCTCTGGAGTGCCGCTGATGAACTGCGGGCTAACTCCAAGCTGAAGGCGTCTGAATACTCTGTTCCTGTGCTGGGCCTGATCTTTCTGCGCTATGCAGATTATAAGTTCACTATTGCTGAGGCGGAATTGGCAGGCCAAAGCACCAGACGCCGCAAAATCGGACCGGCTGACTACCATGCTCAAGGAATCATGTATTTACCCGACCAGGCCCGTTTTTCCACCTTGCTGAAGCTACCGGAGGGAGAGAACCTGGGCCAAGCAATTAACGATGCCATGCGGGCCATCGAGGCGGAAAACCCCGATCTGAAGGATGTTTTGCCGAAGACTTATAACCGCCTGGATAACCCCACTTTGACTGAATTGCTCCGGCTCATGAACTCCATCCCTATGGATATCGAGGGAGATGCCTTCGGCAAAATCTATGAATATTTCCTGGGCAATTTCGCCATGAGTGAGGGGCAGAAAGGTGGAGAATTTTTTACGCCTACCTGCATCGTTAAGCTCATCGTCGGCATTATCGAGCCTTTTAAGGGGCGCATCTTTGACCCAGCCTGCGGCTCCGGCGGCATGTTTGTGCAGAGTGCCCGCTTTGTGGAGGAGCACCGCGAAAACGGCGGTGATGCCATCAGCATCTACGGCCAGGAGCGGATCTCCGAAACCGTGCGTCTGGCCAAGATGAACCTGGCGGTACACGGGTTGGCCGGCGATATCCGCCAGGGCAATACTTATTACGAAGACCTCCACAACAGCGTCGGCAAATTCGATTTTGTTATGGCTAATCCGCCTTTTAATGTGAACCGGGTGGATAAGGAGCGGCTCAAGGATGACCGTCGTTTTCCCTTCGGTCTGCCGCGCCCGGATAACGCCAACTATATTTGGATCCAGATCTTCTACAGCGCGTTAAACGAGACCGGGAGGGCCGGTTTTGTTATGGCCAACTCCGCTTCCGATGCCCGGGGCTCGGAGCTGGAGATCCGCAAGAAGCTGATCGAGGAGCAGGCCGTAGACGTGATGGTTGCCGTGGGCTCGAACTTCTTCTATACGGTGACCCTGCCCTGTACTCTCTGGTTCTTGGACCGGGGCAAAAAGGAGACCGATCGCGCTGATAAAGTGCTCTTTATCGACGCTCGCAAGATCTACCGTCAGATTGACCGGGCCCACCGCGACTGGACACCGGAGCAAGTGGAATACCTGGCTAATATCGCCCGCCTCTACCGGGGCCAGGAGCCCGAGAACCTGCACGGCGGCAAAGACCTGCTGGCAGAGCATTTCCCTGATGGGAAGTATGTTGACGTGCCAGGACTATGTAAGGCGGCTACCTTAGAAGAGATCGAAGAACAGGGATTTAGCCTCAACCCGGGCCGCTACGTTGGCGTGGCCCTGCGTCAAGAAGATGACGGTGACTTCTACGAGCGGCTGCAGGAGCTAAATGAGGAGTTGGAGATTCTCAATCAGGAAGGACGGGAGTTGGAGGAGCGGATTGCGGAAAACATTTACTGCATATTAGAAGGGAACAGAGATGGTACAAATTTATGATGACTGGCAGATAAAAACAATAGGGGATCTTGGTGATATCATTACAGGAGGTACCCCCTCGTCAAGGAACCCAGAATGTTTTGGTGATGAATATCCTTTTATAACACCGTCAGACATAGATGGCTCTAGCCGCTATATTACTACGAAAAGATTTCTGTCTGAAGAAGGAAAAGAAAATCAAATCAAACGGATCTTACCAAGGGGATCGATTTGTTTTGTATGTATTGGAGCTACAATAGGTAAAATCTGTATGACAAAAGAAACCTCATTTACAAATCAACAGATAAATAGCATAATCGTTAATGAACATGAATACAACAACGTTTTTGTTTATTATCTTCTATGTACCATGAGCGAAACCATAAAAAGCATTGCCAGTGGTGCTGCCACACCTATTGTTAACAAGTCATTGTTCTCATCCGTTAACATAACAGTTCCTTCACTTAGCATTCAAAATAGAATTGCCGCTATCCTCTCTGCCTACGACGACCTGATCGAAAACAACCTGCGCCGGATCAAGATCCTGGAGGAGATGGCCCAGGCCCTTTATCGCGAGTGGTTTGTTCATTTCCGTTTCTCTGACCATGAAAAGGTTCGCCTGGTGGATTCCCCACTGGGGAAGATACCGGAGGGGTGGGAAGCTTCCACATTGGGTGATAACATTGTAGCTTTGGAATCAGGCAGACGGCCAAAAGGTGGCGTCACAGGTATTGCTGAAGGAATACCTAGCATTGGTGCGGAAAATGTAATTGGCATAGGTAAACACGACTTCTCTAAAGAAAGATATGTGCCGCACGAGTTCTTTGATAGCCTGAATAAAGGGGTCGTAAAGGACGGCGAAGTTGCTCTTTATAAGGATGGTGCGAACATCGGTCGATCCACTTATTTTCGAGATGGATACCCCTATCAGAAATGCTGTGTTAATGAACATGTATTTCTTATTCGAGCCACAGGAGATCATTTAACCCAGAACATGCTATATCTATGGCTTCGAGAGCCTGAAACGGTAGCACAAATCCGTTCAAAAAACACAAATGCGGCGCAACCAGGTATTAATCAAAAGGCAGTTAGAAGTCTAAGGATTGTTGTCCCCCCAAAATACGTGGTGAACGAATTTGATTCTTTGGTCGAGTCAATCCTAGGGGAAATAGTCTATCTTGCCAATAAAAACCGGGTTTTACAATGCACCCGCGACTTACTCTTGCCCAAACTTATCTCGGGCGAGTTGGATGTATCGGAATTAGACATTGCTTTGCCGGAGGATATATAAAGGTGATTTTCCGGTTTTGTGTCACTCTGCCTGTCCAGCCTGTCCAGAGCAAAGCGGAGGGAACGTAGTGAGGAGTCTTTGTTTCATGACAGGGGAGGGTCCTTCGCTTCGCTCAGGATGACAATGATGGGAAGCTCAGGGTGACAATGATGGGAAGCGGTGGCCCGGGATGACAGTGCTGAAGACTCTACTTCGTTGTCATCCTGAAGGCTATGCCTGAAGGATCTTGATTCTGTGACCTTTGATGCTGCGACTTATCGTTTAATCCGACGGTTCTAGGGGTGAAATAGAGTGGTAACAGGTTTTGATGAAGACAGTCTGGTTGAGAAACCATCCATCGAACTTCTGGATGAGTTGGGCTGGGAGCCATATAACGCCTATGGCGAATTCGAGCATGGTACCAGCGCCCTGGGCCGAGAGACCAAGGGCGAGGTGGTGCTGAAGGTACGGCTGCGGGAGGCGCTTAAAGAATTAAACCCAGGTGTGCCCGGCGAGGCGATAGCGCAAACTATAGAAGAGCTCACCCGGGATCGATCCCGGATGAGCTTGGTGGCGGCCAACCGCGAGGTTTATGATCTGCTGAAAAACGGCTTTCGCGCTCGCATACCGGATCCTGATGAGGGAGAGCGGGTT
>DURJ01000156.1 GCA_012837285.1 Bacillota bacterium | reverse complement strand
TTGTTTCTATCCACCCACGCTTCTCCCCCTCTACCAGTCAAGATTAATTCGTCCAGGCCGGCTTTCCCATTCACCCCCCATCGTAATTGAAACCACCACGAAAAAACAACCGGCAACAATTTGCCGGCCAGCAGGAGCACCCAGACAAACAGTTACCAGTCTATTTTCGACACTATCTGTTAATATTCCTTTCCCACAATTCCTTGTTCCGCCCCCTAGGGGACAATTATTACACCAATCGCCCCGTTACCAGAAACTAGGCTAGTCCCTGTGCCAACACAAACAGGGAGCCCCCACCCAACAAAGAGATGTTCTAAGGCCTTGTGTTTTCGTGATTTAGAAAGAGCGGGGTGAAATACAAGTCTCTATTATTCCTCCTCTTTTCCCAGCAAACCATATAGGAATAACCTGAAGATCCCCATTTTGTAGTCCCTACTGGTTTTAAGATAATCGGGTTGCTGCATTATGGATATTGATGAAAGAATGTATGCTAGAATCGCATCATTGGGGATGCTGTCGTCAATCGCTCCCTCTTTTTTACCTAATTCAATAAACTGGGTATATACATGGATTGCCTTTATAGTTGCCGCTTCCTTGTACACCTGCTGTAAGACTTTGTCCTCCCATGCATACTCGCTAAAATGGGAACGACTTATCTCTATCACCACATCATGCTTTTTAGCCATAATCATTTTCAGTTTTTCAGAGAACGGGATATCCAGCCCCAGAATGTCCTCATATTCCTTAATAGCTTTATCAAGATAAGTAGCAAGCACCTCTCTGGCTAGCCCATTCTTATTACCAAAATAGTTGTAAATTGATACTTGTGAAACATGTGCTTTCGCAGCTATTTCACTGACTTTGACATCCGTTACGCCACGTTCGCTAAAAAGCTCCTGGGCTGCACTTATGATTGCTTCTTTTTTGGCTTGAGTTCTTCTTTCATATCCATTCATGTTTATCACCTAGTCCTATTATATCATGGTTTTGAAGTTTAACAATTTGTATTTCAAAACCTATTGACAGTAACCCCCGTTAGATATATTATGAACTTACGTCCCATATATTTCAAAACTTTTTTAGAATAAGCTCTTAAAAGCTTCTCCGGTGACATGCCTTTTGAAGGTTTTGCTTAGTTGGGAACAAGGCCGTACCATATGGCTATTTAAGATTTAATCTTATTTTGGGGGAGGTATTGACATGAATTCATATGTACTTGGCTTTCATGAGATTGACAAAGCAAAACTTATGCTTGTCGGAGGAAAAGGTCTAAACCTAGGGGAACTATCCAGAATTGAGGGACTACAGATACCGGATGGTTTTTGTGTTACTACCCGGGCGTATAAAAGAGCGATCGGGCACAACCAGGAGTATAACGCATTGCTGGATCAACTGTCACTTCTAGAGGTGGATGACAGGGAAAACATCTGTGAAATCAGCAAAAAAATCCGTAAGCTTATCGAAGAGACAGAGATTGGCGAAGACATTGAGGATGACATTGCCCGTTATCTCTCAGAGCTGGGCGAAAGATGCGCTTATGCTATACGTTCCAGTGCTACGGCAGAAGACTTACCCCACGCCTCCTTTGCTGGCCAACAAGACACTTATTTGAACATCAAGGGCCGAGCTGAAATCCTCCGGCATATCGTCCAATGCTGGGCATCGCTGTTTACCGACCGGGCTGTGACCTACCGCATCCAAAACGGCTTCGACCATCGAAAGGTGTTTCTCGCAGTCATCGTTCAAAAAATGGTTATGTCAGTGGTCTCCGGAATCATGTTCACTGCCGATCCAATGACCTCTGACAGAAAGACCCTGTCCATCGATGCCGGATTCGGACTTGGTGAAGCACTGGTATCGGGCCTTGTAAATCCGGATATTTATAAAGTACAAGATGGCAAAATTGTTGCAAAGATGATAGGTGCGAAGAAGTTGGAAATCCGGCCTGCTGAAAGCGGCGGTACCCAAAAAATGAAGATCGAGTCCCACAGGCAGAAAAAACAAGTGTTGCCAGATGAGCAGATACTAAGGCTTGCCGCCATAGGAAAGACAATCGAAGCCCATTTCGGTTGTCCCCAGGATATAGAATGGTGCTACAGTGACGGCCAGTTCCAGATCGTCCAGAGCCGTCCTATCACCACGCTTTTCCCCATTCCGAAAGCAGCAGATCCCAGAAAACCCCGTGTATTCATGTCAGTCGGCCATCTTCAGATGATGACCGATGCCATTAAGCCGCTTGGGATTTCCTTCTTCGAACCGCTAGCCGGGTTCACCCTGGATAAGGCTGGTGGTAGGGTCTTTGCCGATATCACCCATGATCTCTCCTCATTCATGGGGCGCAAACGCTTGGTGATGGCAACAGGCAAACAGGACCCGCTAATTCAGAGCGCCGTGAAAAAGCTGTTGAAAGATAAAGCTTTCATGGCCTCTCTGCCGCGCGGCCAAAGGAACCTAAAGGGCGGCATATTCACAATATCTTCGCTAATGGCAGCTCTGACAATCTCCAAAAAGAACGACCCTTCCATCATTGGAGAAATGCTGGCCGAATTTGAGCATGAGGTTACGGCAATCGAGCAACAGCTAGCAAAGCTGTCGGGAGAGCAGGTGTTTGAGTTCATCGCTGAGGATCACGAAAAAATGCTGGCCATGGCCTATAACCCGAAGATGCTGGGAGCCATTACCGCCGCCTTGTTAGTTAGCGACTCAATTAACAAAAAGGTGGGGAAGTGGTTAGGTGAGAAGAATGTGGTTGACATCCTGGCCAGGTCTGTTGATCATAACGTTACCACGGAAATGGGTCTTGCCTTGTGCAATGTGGCGGACATCGCCCGAGATTATCCAGCAGTTTTAGAATATCTTGCTGAAGAACCCGTTGATGATAACTTCTTCGAGGAATTGGCAAAGCTTCCTGGAGGTAAAGAAACAGGAAAAGCATTCAAAGCATTCCTGGACAAATACGGTATGCGGTGTCCTGGGGAAATAGACATCACTCAAGCCCGCTGGGAAGAGAAGCCAACGCAGCTCATTCCCATCTTACTGACCAACATCAACGTCCTTAAGCCTGGTGAACACGTAGCCCGGCTCAAAGACGGTCGGCTGGAAGCAGAGAAAAAAGAGGAAGAGATCATTCGTCACCTGGAAAAAATGCCAGGTGGCAGTAAAAAGGCGAAGAAGATGAGGAAGAGTATCAGCCTGCTGCGTAACTTCATCGGGTGTCGTGAATACCCTAAATATTATATAGTTCGCCGCTTCCACGCCTACAAGAAGGCCCTGTGGAAAGAAGCCGCGCGATTAGTGGAGCAAGGCGTACTCAAAGATCGTGAAGACATCTTCTATTTGTATTTTGATGAACTATACCGGGTGATAAAGACAAGAAAGGCGAACTACTCCATTATCGAACAGCGGAAGGCTGATTATATCCTTTATAAGAAGCTGACTCCTCCTCGTATCATCACCTCCGAAGGCTTTGTTCCAGCTGGCGACTATTCTACAGGCAGTATTCCTACAGGAGCCCTTGCAGGTATCCCCGTGTCCAGCGGCGTGGTGGAAGGACGCGCCCGGGTGATTTCTTCGGTGGATGAGGCTAGGCTAGAAGAGGGTGATATACTGGTGACACAGTTTACCGATCCCAGTTGGACGCCTCTGTTTGTAACCATTAAGGGCCTAGTTACCGAAGTAGGGGGCTTCACTACTCACGGTGCAGTTATAACACGGGAATACGGTCTTCCAGCAGTTGTAGGCGTGCAAAACGCCACAAAGCTGATCAAAGACGGACACAAGATCAGTGTTAACGGAACAAAAGGATATGTAGAAATACTAGGGTAAATGCTGCTTGAAGCAGTAAAGTTGGTAAACAACTCCAGTAGTGATTAGTGAAGTGCGTTTTTGTGTTCGTTCTATGCAACCGGTACAATTCCCCGGACCTGCCCAGAAAAGGGAGCCCCTTAAGAGGCTCCCTTCCTTTGTGTCCTCCGTGCCCGCTCCTGGGCAGGAAGCACAATAGTAATGCGTGTACCGATATCCAAGCGGCTCAAAACTTCAAAGTACCCTCCGTGGCGCTCCACTATCCATTTGGCAATGGCCAGGCCCAGACCCGAACCGCCTGTTTTTCTGGCCCGAGATTCATCGGAACGATAAAAGCGTTCAAAAATATTCGGCAGCTCCTCCGGAGCGATTCCGATGCCATTGTCCTGTACGCTGATGTGCACCGAACCTTCCTCCGCCGCAACCCTTATAATAATCTTCTCCCCGCTGGGACTGTATTTTATGCTATTGTCCACCAGTATTCGAATCGCCTGCTTAAACAACTGTTTATCGGCCTTAATATCAGCCGGCCGCTCCAAATCCAGTTGGAAATTATGATCAGGATGTATCATTTGCGCTTCAGTTATGATCTCATCGATTACATCGCAGCAGTCAAAATCCTGCTTATGGAGCTGCAGGGTTTCATTATCACCCCGGGCCAGGAACAAAAGCTGCTCCACCAAATCCTTCATGCTTTCCGTCTCGCTCTTAATTGCTTCTATTGACTCTTGCAGGGTCTTCTCATCTTTCTTGCCCCACCGGTCCAGAAGATTTACATAGCCTTGGATCACAGCTATCGGTGTACGCAGCTCATGGGACGCATCAGAGACAAATCTAAGCTGCGATTCATAAGCAGCGCTGATACGATTCAACATGCCGTTTATGGCCGCGGCCAGGTCTTTCAGCTCATTTTGAGACTCATCCACCGCTAGGCGCCGATCCAGCCGGCTGGCATCAATATCGCTAATAACACCGGCCAAATCCTTAATCTGCGTATTGTCCGGCAGCGAGCGCCGATAATACAATTCCTCATTGAGTTGCCTCGCTTTTTCCGCCATCTCCGACAAAGGCTTAAGAGTCTTCCTGATGGCTCTTGAGCCTTTGTTTATATTCTTTATTAGAATAAGCAGCTCAAAAAACAACACAATAGCGGCCAAATACAACAGCCGCCTCAAATCAGCGCCTAAATCGTACACTATCCGATAAGACGTGCCCCGAACGGAAAACGCCAGATTGTATGTTACTAAGCCGATTCTGTCCCCGAGGCGCATCTTTTT
>DURJ01000155.1 GCA_012837285.1 Bacillota bacterium | reverse complement strand
GGTGCAACCAACAACGGTGCCGCTCCCAGGGGGTAGTGTCTGCTTCTGCAGCTAATGGGGGAAATCGGGGATGAAATGAGGGTAAAACCCTCAGAACGGCAGGAGTATTACTGTAAATTAGCCGTAGGTGGCCCCATAAAATGGAAATTGTGTTGGTTGCAGTCCATTTTGGTGAAAGAAGCAGGATTTGAGCCTGGTTTTCGCACCGGAATCATGTAAAGCATTAAATATAGAGGTTGCATGGGAGCAATTAGAGAACGTGGATGCTCTTATTATAAAGGGTCGCAATGGGGCATACATAGTTTTAAGACAAGGCCAAATGTACGAGAGTCGCGAAAAATTTGGTATTTCCCATGAGCTTGGTCATTTCTGTATTCCAAGTCATCTTGCAGATTGCTATACCTGTAAATCAAGTGACATGCTCCAATTTAATTCTTATAGAAAAGAGGAGCGAGAGGCTAACTGTTTTGCAGCTGAGCTACTCATGCCCACCCAATGGTTGATTGGCAAACTAAGAAAAACAGCAGCTACTCTAGATTTTATTAGGACCGTCTCATCTGAATGTGGGACATCTTTATCATCTACTGCGTGTCGAGTAACCGATATTTGTCCTGACAAAATAGCGGTAGTATATTCGGAAGATGGTTTTATAAAATGGTTTAAGAAGTCAAAAACGTTCCCTTATTATGTTAATAAAGGTGAGCTAAATCCGTCGTCTTATGCTGCCGACTTTTTTAACCATAACTATTTATTGGACAAACCGAATCTGATACTAGCAAATGCTTGGGTATGTGATGCAGACTCCGATGACTATTTGAATGAGGAATCTGTTCCAATGCCAAATCTAAATGCAGTTCTTACTATCTTGACTGTACCCTTTGACGATAACGAAGAGAACCTTGATGAGGAAATGTACTGGTTTGAATAACCTACAGTTGTGAAAGACAGGGGTAATCCCATGGTCTCAAACCAAGCAGCGATTTACGCACGCTATAGCTCGGACAACCAACGCGAAGAAAGTATAGAGGCCCAAGTGCGGGCCATAAAAGAGTATTACGGTCGGGAAGGCATAGAAGTTGTAGCAACATACGTCGATGAAGCCAAGAGCGCCACCACCGACGACCGACCAGAGTTCTTACGCATGTTTTTAAATATGGCCAGGCCGGATTATGGAGCCTGGTTATCGTACATAAGTTGGACAGGTTTGCCCGCAACAGATATGACTCGGCCTTTTACAAGCGCGAACTGCGCCGGGCCGGTGTCCATCTAGTATCTGTGACCGAGCAGTTAGACGGCAGCCCCGAATCAATCATATTGGAGTCAGTCCTAGAAGGCATGGCAGAATACTACTCCCGAAACTTGGTCCGTGAGGTGATGAAAGGTATGAAAGAAAACGCATACCAGGCAAAGTTCTGTGGCGGCACTCCACCGCTTGGGTATGATATTGTTGAGGGCAATAACAAAGACATGATCAAGCATTACTTAAGCCGCTATGCTACCGCACTGAAAGAAAAAAAGAACGCCGACGACCTCAAAGAAGTCATCGACGCTCTCGTCGATACTGTTATTGTGCAACCCGAAGGCGGGGCAAAGATAAACTTCCGCTTTTTTGGAGCGGAAGTTAGTACCTTGAATGGTAGCGGCGAAGGGATTTGAACCCCTGACACTGCGGGTATGAACCGCATGCTCTAACCATCTGAGCTACGCCGCCATGTTTTCGTTGTTGGTTGCGGGGGCTGGATTTGAACCAGCGACCTCCGG
>DURJ01000154.1 GCA_012837285.1 Bacillota bacterium | reverse complement strand
TGGTAATCTTAGGTCCTACTGCTGTGGGTAAGACCAATATAGCTATCAAAGTTGCCCACCAATTGAATGGGGAAATTATTTCTGCCGACTCCATGCAAGTGTATCGGCACTTGAATATAGGGACTGCTAAGCCCTCGTTAACTGAAAGGAAAAGGGTACCGCACCATCTTATGGACATAGTTGATCCCGGTGAAAACTATAACGTAGTTCGCTTTCAGTCTGAGGTTAAGCAGCTGATTCCAGCTATAGTTGGGCGAGGGCATCTGCCAATGTTGGTAGGAGGTACGGGACTATATATAAGTGCGGTAGTAGACAACTACAATTTTAGTCACGACGGTCCCAATCCCTTACTGCGCAGACAACTCACGGCGAGAGCAGTTAAGCTAGGCTCACAGACGTTGCACAGGGAACTGTCCCAAGTTGATCCTGCTGCTGCTAAAAAAATTCAGCGTACTGACACCCGTCGCCTTGTCCGCGCTTTAGAGGTTTCCGCTTCTGGTCAGCAATTCTCTGCTTCAAAACACGGACCGCCATTATATCGCGTTGTGCAGATTGGGCTGACCCGTAAGCGCACCAAGTTATATGAAGCCGTTAACCAACGAGTGGAGCAGATGTTTGACCGCGGCTTAGTGGAAGAAGCAAACTGGATACTGCAACTTGACCTACCACCGGATCTGCCCGTTTTACAGGCCTTGGGCTATAAAGAAATATTCCCGTATTTGCAAGGTGAAGTCTCCATTGACGAAGCAAAGGACAACCTGAAACGACAGACTCGTCGTTTTGTCAAACGTCAACTTACCTGGTTCCGGCGAGACGAACGTATTATTTGGTTGGACCGTGATGAATACTCCGATCAAGAAGCGTTGACGGCCCAAATTGTGAGTATAGTAGAAGGAAAACTTTAGGTGAGCCGCGAATAGCTAACTAAAGCCCCAAAAGAAATAAACTGGAGGCGAAGCAATGAGCAAACAACAACCTAACTTGCAAGATACGTTCCTTAACCAAGCTAGAAAAGACAGTATCCCGTGCACTGTATATTTGGTTAACGGCTTTCAAATCCGAGGGCTAATCCGCGGCTTCGACAACTTTACAGTGGCACTGGAATCGGAAGGTAAACAAATGTTGGTTTATAAGCATGCTATTTCCACCATTACGCCATCCCGCCCGGTTATTTACACTGCTGGTTCGGATATGGACAATAGTTGACCGGAGGAGTTCGTTAATAAAAGCCCGCCCTATCTGTTTACTTAGCTGAGGGGCGGGTTTTTTGTCTGCACGCCAACGACGGATTAGGCTAGCTCCCAAGCACACCTTTCCCTTTGCCTGCGTATATTATAGTGACATGGCCGGTCGGAGGTGCAAACAATGTTTTGGCATGGAGGTAGAAAAAACGATTCTACCATGAGACGCATTAGTCAACTGATAACCCAAGGTGAGCTTACACCGCCGGCCGCCTTAGCCACTTTACGAGCATCTCCTGAACCAGTAGCCACGACAATACCAACCAGCTCCCACACACTAAAACAGGCTTTGTTACAGCTAGATAGTCTGGTCGGCCTTAGCGAAGTCAAGCAGCTAGTATATGAAATCAAAGCCTATGTCGAAATCCAACAGCGCCGAAGCAGAGAAGGGTTAGCTAACGAACCGCTGGTGCTACATATGGTTTTCCGAGGTAATCCAGGGTCAGGCAAAACAACCGTAGCCCGTATCTTAGGAAGCATCTTCAAGGGATTAGGCATTCTGTCGAAAGGGCATTTGGTGGAAGTGGAACGAGCCGATTTAGTCGGAGAATACATCGGACACACGGCCATTAAGACCCGGGAGCATGTTAAGCGTGCCCTGGGTGGGATTCTGTTTGTGGATGAAGCCTATTCCCTGGCCCGAGGAGGCAACAAAGATTTCGGTAAAGAGTCCATCGATTGTTTAGTAAAACTAATGGAAGACCACCGGGATGATTTGGTCCTGATTCTGGCCGGCTATAGGGATGAAATGACTTATTTTCTTCGCAGTAATCCTGGACTAAGATCTCGCTTTCCTATTCATATCGATTTCCCAGACTACAGTGTAGAACAACTCCTGGCTATTGCTGATCTATTCTTGACCGAACGTGATTATTGCTTGAGTCCCGCTGCCCGAGAAGAACTCTGTCGCCAGCTGACTTTAGGCCACAACCTTCAACATAGTGGGAATGCCCGTCTGGTACGCAATCTGATCGAACGGGCCATCCGTCGCCAAGCAATACGTTTGGCTGGACACCAGCACCTGACCCGAAAAGAACTGATGGTAATCGAGCCGGTAGATTTAAAAGGAGGGTCGGCCGCGTGAAGGAATGCCTGGTGGTAGGAAAGGTTGGTACCGGTAAGACCCTCTTTGTTCTCAACTTCGCTTCTTACCTCGGTCTTAACCAAGCTGACCTAACATTTGAATTCCCAGATAATCGAACAATAACCAAGCGTTACTACATCAACACTGCTCGCAGTCAACTGGTTGGAACGAAACCTCACACTACTAAATCATTGCAGAGCTTAGTAATCGAAATACCGGTGACCAAAGGAGTCCAGCGCTGTCGAATTACTGACACCAGCGGATTAATTGACTACATCCATCCTGATATTACTATTCGTCAAGCTATAGCGCAAACACTCAGCGTTATCAGAGCAGCCGACCTCATTATGCATGTTATGGACACTGCCCAGGTGGGGGTTCACGGTACCCCTTCAGGGCTGGGCGAGGTGGACTACCAAGTGGCGCTGTTTGCTCAAATGCGAGGCGGCTACGTAATTTTGGCTAACAAAATGGACTTGCCACAGGCGGGAAAAGGGCTAGAGCGGTTGCGGTTGGAGTTACCAGGCCACAGAATACTACCGATTTCAGCCCTGAACAAACGTGGTTTTAGAGAGGTGAAAGATTTTGTTCAACACCATCTCTAGGCTGGGTTTTTCTTGGGGCGCATTATTTTTGCTTGAACTGGCAATCAAATTACTGGATGATCACTTGGACTTAGAGGAGGACAGTGGTCTCCGCTTCTCCCTGGCTGATGCCATGGGAAAAGGAACCCTAGCCTATGCTATGCTTTTTTACGCTGTGTCAGCTAGATTCTTTCCTGATTGGGCCTTTACGATTTTCATCAGCAGTTATGCCTGTGGCATGTTAACCGGCAGCGACCCGCTTCTACCCTCCGGTTTGTCAGCGTGGGCAGAGATGTTATTGGTGCTAACATTAGGTGTAATATGGTCAAATGGGAAAGAAATGCTGTCTTCTTTGGCCTTGGTAATGGGCGTCCATCTGCTTGATGATGTCATTGACTACAGGCGGCAGGGACAACAGGTACCTACTAAGAATCTGGCCCACTGCTGGGGGAAAGTGGAAGTCCTCTTGTTGGGAATCTTGTGTTCTTTGACAGCCCTGTTACTAGCTCCGCTGAAAACAGTTCTTTCATGGTTAGCACTACCGGCAGCGCTCTATATGGCAGCCAATCCGTGGAACAGTAAGAAGAGGTGACGGACTATGCTTTTTTATCCATGGGGTCCAGTTGTACTTTCTTGGCTTTGTTTCGTCTTTATAGGCTTTGTTTGGGGACGTAGGCAGGGACGAAAGGAAGGTGCTTTACTCGGCCAACGGGAAGCTCCGCTTCTTTTGAGGGAGGCTTCTCTTCTTGCCGGTCATTGTGTCCTTTGCCAACAACCCGCCCCTCAACAACCATCCGAACCGAATTTTGACCTAGCGGCAAAAATCAGTCTTTAGCCAAAAATGTTCCCCCTAAGCCTATGTATGGTATAATATTGCCAGGGTACTTTACCTGGTAAATCCAGGGCATGAACTAACTGATGGCTTCCCTGTGGAAACGGAGGAACAGTGCTTGCAACAATTTTATCCAGACAAATTTGACCCCGGACTTGTGAAAATAGCCCGGCTAATTTACGCAGACGCCGACATTAACCATGCCCACAATCAGATAGCTAAGACTGTACAGGTAAATCAAGTACGCCTGTTAGCTGTTTACCGTTCGGCCCGTGTAAGCGATCTGGACTTTGCTGCCACCACCGGTTATGGCTATGACGATGGTGGCCGCGACAAGTTGGAACAAGTGTTCGCTACAGCATTCGGCACCGAAGCCGGCCTGATCCGACCGCAGATCGTCTCCGGTACTCACGCCTTAGCTCTGTGTTTGTATGGGGTCCTGTTCCCCGGCGATGAATTGGTGAGCCTAACCGGTCGTCCTTACGACACCTTGGCCGGTATTATTGTGGGAACCCGTTGTGGCTCAGGTTTTCTCAAAGATTACGGTATTATTTACAAAGAAGTACCGTGGGAACAAGGGGAAGCACAGCCCAATCCTCAGTCTATTCGAGCCGCTATCGGTCCCCGGACCAAAGCCGTTTTTATCCAGCGCTCCCGAGGTTATGGCTTACGACCGGCTTTATCCATAAAGCAGATCGAAGAGTTGATTAAGCTGGTTAAATCTATCAATCCGTCTGTGATTACCATCGTAGACAACTGTTACGGAGAATTCGTTGAAACCAAAGAACCACCTGTTGTGGGAGCTGACCTTACGGCCGGGTCCCTGATCAAAAACCCTGGTGGTGGACTGGCACCATGCGGGGGATATGTAGTTGGGAAAAAAGAACTGGTAGAATTGGCTGCCAGCCGCTTGATAGCTCCCGGTCTAGGCAGTGAATGTGGTCCTAGTTTGGGGCTTAATCGCTTATTTTACCAAGGGTTTTACTTGGCTCCGCTAATAGTAGGCGAAGCTCTGCACGGTGCTGTTTTTGCCGCTCAACTTTTTAAGCAGCTTGGCTTTTCCGTACATCCGGAACCAATAGCAAAGCGGCATGACTTGGTGCAAACCATTTGTCTAGGAGATGCCGAAAAAGTCCGGGTGTTTTGCCAAGCCATCCAGGAGGCGTCCCCGATTAATTCATACGTACATCCTGAAGCCGCTCTAATGCCCGGTTATACAACCCCGGTTATCATGGCAGCAGGCACCTTCGTTCAGGGCTCCTCAATAGAACTATCAGCTGACGCCCCCATGCGTCCGCCATTTACTGTTTTTTTACAGGGCGGATTAAGTCGTTACCAGGTAGAATACGCAGCCATGCTAGCAGCGCAGTCTTTGTTGGATGAAGGTCTCCTGGAAAGGTGGCGGTTTTGAAAAAAGGGCCTATTGTCGGCTCTAAGGCCCGACCGGGCCAGAGCGTACCGCTAAGGTTAGACAAGCACTTAGGGTTTACGGGTCGAATATGAGCAAGTTTATAGGTTTGTGGGGGGAGGAGGGGTGGGCGATGAGTAAACAACGTATTGGTATTCCACGGTCATTGTTCTTCTACTCTTATATGCCGTTTTGGCAAACGTTTTGGTCCGAGCTGGGATGCGAAGCGGTGGTATCCCCACTCACGAACAAGAATATGCTTGATCAAGGCATAAGCCACTCCGTTACAGATCTGTGTGTTCCGGTCAAGATTTTTCACGGTCACATTTCATACTTAATCAGCCAGAAGGTAGATGCTTTGTTTATTCCTCGGATGGTAGGCGTAGGGACTAATGACACCTTTTGCCCAAAGTTTCTCGCTTTACCGGAAATGATTAGGTGTTCGTTTTCCAGCTTGCCACCTATAATCGCACCGCGCATAGACGTGCGTGGACCGTTGGGCTGGTTCAAGCTCTGTTCCGATCTGCAACGCGAATGGGTGCCTGAACGAAACGTTTGGGGAGCGTTTACTAAAGCGCGGGCCGCTCAGGCCCATTATGAAGCTCAGCTAACAGGCGGCAAGCTTCCTCATGAAGCCTGGCCTACCTTCAGATGGTTTCACTCCGTGGAGCAAAGCAAGCCGTTGGCCAGAACACCGGAGCTAAGAATAGCTATGCTCGGTTACCCATACTCTGTATACGACCAATTCACCAACGGCGATGTTCTCCAGAAACTACGTAATTTGGGCGTACAGGTGCTAACCGCCGAAATGATTCCCCTCGGAAAAAGGAGTCGCCATCGGTTGCGTAAGGACTTATTCTGGCACTACAGTAATATGGTGGTTCAAGCCGGCATCTTCTGGCTCAATCAAGGCGTAGCCGGACTTATTCATGTGACTAATTTTGCCTGCGGGCCCGATGCCATGGCCGGTAAACTGTTGGAGCTAGCCTGCAAACAGCAGGGCAAACCATTGCTTACTTTGACCTTGGATGAGCAGACCGGACAGGTAGGAATCAATACTCGGATTGAGGCTTTTGTTGACATGCTGCAAAGGAGGATTTTGGGTGCGCATAACCTTCCCTTACATGGGTAATTCTCCGCCCGTGTTTAAACAAATCTTGAGCGAGTTAGGTTATGATGTGGTGGTACCGCCGCCCCCTAGTAGGCGAACCTTAGATCTAGGAACAAAATATGCACCTGAGTTCGCTTGCATACCCTTTAAAATCTTACTGGGCAGTTATCTCGAAGCAATTGATTTAGGAGCCGATACCATCATTAGCACAGGTGGGGTAGGCCCTTGTCGAGCCGGTTATTACGGCGAGCTTCACCGTGGCATTTTGCACGACTTAGGTCATGATGTTGACCTCATTATAATAGAGCCACCGCTGAAACGCCCAGCGGATTTCCTCCGGGCAATGTACTTGCTATTTCGCGAACGAAAGGCCCCCCTATGGAAGCTACCGGATATATTCTGGCGTGCCTGGCTAAAACTCAACGCCATTGACTGCGTAGAAAAAGCATCACACGATATCAGGACTTTTGAAATAGACAAAGGCGAAACAACGACTGTATTTCGCCAGTGTATGGAAATATTAGATGCCGCTCAGTCAAAAATAGAAATTAAAGAAGCCACTGATGCCTCTCTAGAACTGCTATCGGCAATTCCTCAAGATCGCTCTCGCGATCCAATAAAAATAGGACTTATCGGCGAAATTTATGTGGTTCTAGAACCATTAGCTAATCATAACGTGCAGGTAAAACTAGAGGAAATGGGCGTTTTGGTGCACCGATCTATTTATCTGGCTGAATGGACCCAAAACAATGCCCTCACTAACAGAGAATATGATGTTAAGAAAGCGGCCGAGCCATTTTTATCTGAGTTGGTGGGGGGGCATGGGCGAAACAGCATTGGTGAAACAGTGCTCTATGCCCAGAAAGGGTTCGATGGGGTTATTCAACTGGCTCCGTTTGCCTGCATACCGGAAATTGTGGCTAAGAGCATCCTGCCTTATGTCAGCCGCAAACTAAACATCCCGGTCATGACTTTATTTTTAGACGAGCAGACCGGCGAGGGCGGTATCCGTACCCGCCTGGAAGCTTTTGTAGATTTGCTGGTGCAACGCAAGAAGAAGAAAGAAGGGCAGTTAGCGTGCGTGGGTATTTAGGTGTCGATGTCGGTTCTGTCAGTACGAACCTTCTTACTACCGATGAACAAGGAAATATTATAGCCAGCCTCTATATTCGAACCCAAGGCCAGCCTATAGCAGCTATTCAAGAAGGTTTGGCCCTGTTAAAGAAGGAATTACCAGCAGACTTTCAAGTTTGTGGAGCAGGGGCCACCGGTAGCGGGCGAACTCTAGCCGGTGTAATTGTCGGAGCAGATCTGGTAAAAAACGAAATCACTGCCCATGCGATAGCAGCTTCACGCTTGGTACCCAATGTTCAAACGGTACTGGAAGTGGGCGGCCAGGATTCTAAAATCATTATCTTGCGCGAAGGTGTTGTTACTGATTTTGCCATGAACACTGTGTGTGCTGCTGGAACGGGATCTTTCTTAGATCATCAAGCTGAGCGACTTAACGTTCCCATAGAAGACTTTGGCACCTATGCTCTGCAGGCTGATAACCCGGTACGCATTGCCGGGCGCTGTACAGTATTTGCTGAATCAGATATGGTTCACAAGCAGCAACTCGGTTATAGCCTACAGAATATTATCGCTGGACTCTGCGAAGCGCTGGTGCGCAACTATCTTAATAACGTGGCTAGAGGTAAAGATATTCTGCCGCCGGTGGTTTTTCAGGGAGGGGTAGCGGCTAATATTGGAATTAAAGCAGCATTCGAAAAAGCTTTGGGAACGCCAGTTTATGTCCCCGATCATTACGGCGTTATGGGCGCTTGGGGAGCTGCCCTGCTGGCACAAGAAAACATGAGCACCGGTAAAAACGGTGCTTCAAGTTTCCGTGGCTTTGAAGCAGCTAAATTAGACTACGAAGCTTCCAGTTTTGACTGTCAAGGCTGCCCAAACCAATGTGAAGTAGTAAGCATCAGTATGGAAGGCAAGGTGATCGGACGCTGGGGCGACCGTTGCGGCCGCTGGGAAAACATGTTGGGTAATACATAATACAAAAGGCCTTCTTTACTTGACGTTAACGATTCCAGTTCATATAATTTGGCTGAGTGTTCTTCTTATCTAACCTTGTTTTGTCTGTAAGGAGGAGCAAATCAGTGCCTAATTATGAGTATCGGTGCTGCGACTGCGGCTCTCAGTTCGAACTTCAGGCTCCAATTAGTGCTAAGCCACAGCATCCACCTTGTGTCCATTGTCAGAGTACAAATACCAAAGCCGTCTTTTGCGTCTTTGCTATTACCGGACGTGGCAGAGATACCGGAACCAGTGGTGGATCCGGTTGCAGCAGTTGCCGCGGTGGAAATTGCAGCACTTGTCATTAAGCAACAATCGGATCCTAGCTAAGCAACATTATTGCCAAAAAGCCTTGACCCATATGACTGACCCTTAGGTGCGAGATACCACATCTTAGCCCTTAGGGTTTTTCCTATATCTTGATCTGCTCCAGTGGGCTGGTAATGCCTCTTAAGTCGGCCTCGATAAGAAACTGAATCTAAAGATGCGCGCTTTGCTCTCCAGTTTCTTGCGCTCACGACGCGAAAGGTCACCGGTGTTATTACGCAGCCTCCTTAGGTCTCAGAATCATTTGCAGCTTTAAACATCTGGGTCATTTCTGTTCTGCGTTCCAAACTAGGTTAGGAAGTCTCCGCAATACTGTACGACGGTATTTAAATCTAGGATATCCAAGGATAAGGACAACCTCCAGTCGTCGCCCTTGAGGTAATGCAATCAGAGTCTTGAGCTTGCGACTAAATTCTTGCGCTATAATGAAATAACCAATTTGGCATGTTCCCAGTCCCAGCTGTGAAGCACCCAGCATAATATTGTAAGCCGAATAAATCGCATTGTCTCGTCCAAATCGATTGCTTTTCGGTCCATGGCCCATCAAGACTACCGGAGCGTGATAGAAAATAGGGTCATAGCTCTGCTCACGCCGTTCCAATAAGCTCTTCAGCCCGGCAGCACTTCTTACAGTCTGCTTGCCGGCAACTAGTGTTACCACCGGTTTTACCAGCGGATGAAACAGAATATTACCCAGGCGACCTAGAGTTGTTGCCGCCTGTTTGCTTAGGTAGTCAATGCGGTCGCTGTCATCGAATACAAGCCAATCCACCGACTGCTCATTCTGGGAACTGGGAACCCAGCGGCTCAAATCAATCAGCTGCTCCACCACAGCTCGGTCCACCGGCTTGTCCTGAAACAGGCGTACCGAACGACGCGTTCTAAACATAGTGGCCAAGGCATCTAGACAACCTGGTCCTAAGGTCTTAGACGGCAAGCATTGTTCTAATGGAAAGCAGCTGTGCGAAATGGCATTAGTAGGGCAAGCGGCAACACATTGACCACATTGCCAACACAACTGAGGCCGGACTACTGTGGCCTTGTTATCTTCGTTAAGTTCAAAAACGGCCGCACTGTCACAAAGAGACACACAGGTTCCACATCCGGTACATTTATCGGGCTTGACCAAAATAGTGGGGGATAACAACCGGCTTCCTCCTTCCCGTTCTTTCCTTGCCACTAAAAACAAAAATAACCCAAACAACAGAGCAGTACTCTTTGCTGGGTTACAATAAACTGCAGTTCCTAGTAGATTCTAGTGGCAGGGGAGGCAGGACTCGAACCCGCAACCAACGGTTTTGGAGACCGCTACTCTAGCCAGTTGAGCTACTCCCCTGCGACGACTTTATTATAGCAAAGAACCAAATCCTAGTCAACTGTGTTTGCTATATACCAAGCTATGTCAATACACACACTAATGTATTGGTCTGTTGTCGTGGCTATCATGCTGTGGTATTGTTAGGATTGGGAAGGAGTAATGGTCGAGAAATGCCGCCGAATAGGAGGGAAGAGAGATGGAACTGTGGGCCAACCATGACCATTTGCCAGTATTGGCCTCAGATACCTTTAAGCTTCCCGCTGATGCCCACCAATTAGTTACTTTTCTTAACCGCGCCTTAAAAGAAAGGGGACTTATCTTTGGCTTGCGCCGTCAGGGGGATGACTTTACCCTGACTATATACGACTGCTCTCAGAAAAACCTTGACAAGAACTTGTAGAGGCCGCCAGGTGGCGGCCTCTATGGTTAGTTTAGTGGGTTTCTACGTCAGTAGCGCCGTTATTGCGAAGAATGGATGCAGCCCGGTCTACCTTATGGTCTTCGGTACGCACTGTGGCTAGGATTCGTCCCTCCCGTACTTTACCTTCATAGAAATCACTGCGATCCGAAGGAATACCCCAGTCAATAAGGCCTCCGGCAACCCCACCTGTGGCCGCGCCGGAAATAACTCCTGCTAATGGCCCTGCAGCAACTAAAGGCCCGATACCTGGAATTGCCAGAGCTCCAGCTCCGGCAGCTAAACCTGCTAATCCTCCCAGGATTCCACCGGTTGTAACTCCGCTGCTAAGACTGCCACCCCCGGCCATCATAGTTCCACCGGCATCTCGCTGTCGGTCACGGGCAATAATGGAAACTTCATTAGTATCAAAGCCAGAATTGCGTAGGTCTTGTACAGCCTGCTTAGCAGAATCCTCACGAGAAAAGACACCAATTACTGTCTTACTCATAAATTATCCCCCTTTGTTTCTGCACTAGTGCCTCCTGTCTTAGTCTGAGTCCTATCAAGATGCCTTATCCCTGCCAGTTGTTGGTTTGTTTAGGCTAAAGCGAACTGCAAACACTAACTACGACAGCTGTCAAAACTAAATAATCAACCAGGGCTAAAAAACGTTGCCCTGCGGAGGAGGTGAATAATTTGTCTGATAGGCGCTCTGCCAATGAAGAAAGAACCCGAGCATCAAAAGATAAAAGTGGTATCCTTACAAAGTTACCGCCCACGAAGCGCGTCTTTTTCCTCCAGTGCTTTTTCACTTCCGGTGGTACTCCTCCGGCTCGGGAGCAGTCAGCCCGAGCTGATGCCCTCGCCTATCTTCTTAACGGCGGTAAGTTGCCGGCGAAAGCCCTGGCCCGTCAGCTTAAGCGTAGGTGGGATCAGAACAATTAGTTCTATTTGACAGAAACGGTAGCAATAGCATATACTGGGGGCAGTCAGGTACAGACTCGAGGTGACAGCTGTTGGAGCTTGGCAGTGGCCTGCAGGAAAGATTAGAAGAGCATAATATTCGCCTTACCCCTAGGCGCAAAGCTATTTTAAGAGCTTTGGCTCAGGAACATGACAACCATCTGAGTGCAGAAGAAGTTTATCTTAAAATCAAACAGGCCGATAATAGCATCGGTTTGGCTACAGTGTATCGAACCTTAGACTTGTTTGCTGAAGCAGGCATTGTTCATACAGTTGACTTCGGCGACGGTTGTCGAAGATTCGAACTGGCTTCTGCTACGGCCCCGCATTATCATCACCATTTGCTCTGCTTAGGTTGCGGAAAAGTGATTGAGTTCGCTCAAGATCTGTTGGAAGATCTTGAACATCAAATAGAAGACACGACCGGGTTTTGCATTACCAACCATTCCTTGCGTTTCTATGGGTACTGCCATGAATGCCAGGAAAAAGGTGTGGATATTACCTAACTCATAGTGTATAATATAACTTGCTAGGAACGGGCGCCCGTAGCTCAGTGGATAGAGCACTAGACTCCGGATCTAGTAGCGCAGGTTCGATCCCTGCCGGGCGCACCACCTTATAAACCTAGTAACATCAAGGCCTTCGGGCTTTTTTTATGCACGGACCGTATAAAAGAGAACTAGCCCATGAAATAGTCTAATCATGGGCTAATATTTTTTGAAAGAGGCTATTCGGACATTAGTCTTTCGAATCTCTGTGCTGTTTCTTCAGCCTTCTTGGGCAGCACGCGGCTGCTCTGACGCCGGTTTCT
>DURJ01000153.1 GCA_012837285.1 Bacillota bacterium | reverse complement strand
GGCCACCAGCCGGGAGGCTTAGTTTCCTAAGGGAGACAGGGCCTTTTTACTGGCAGTTCTTTCCTGTACCTGGATACAACTAAATAATTATGGTATAATAACTGGAAGATGCATCCCACTGAGGAGGAGTAAGGAATGGAGGGTAATTCCTACCATTTTTACGAACTGGAACAGGTGTTGCAGACTCTAACTTGCCAAAGCCTGAACGAACTGTATGATTCGGTTGTACCAGAGGATGATATTACTTGGCAAACTCCGCCGCAACCGGAGTTTGGTGACCTGTCCACTCCCTTGCCATTGCGGTTGGCCAAGGAACTACGACGGGCACCGCTGGAAATTGCCCGGGAAATATGCACCTATTTGACCGAACGCAAGCCAGTTTATGTGAAGGAATTTGCAGTAACTGCTCCGGGCTATGTCAATGCCTGGCTGGACATGCAAGCACTTACCCGTTCGGTTTTTGATCAGCTTACGGTAGACAAAGAAAAGTATGGCGAAGTAAAAGTGGGTAAGGGGCAGAAGGTGGTAATCGAGCACACCAACATTAACCCTAACAAAGCAGCCCACATAGGACATCTTCGGAATGCTTGTTTAGGTGATACACTGGCCCGTCTGAAAAGGAGAGCCGGGTACGAGGTAGAGGTTCAAAACTACATCGACGATACTGGTATGGCTGTGGCCGACGTAGTGGTGGCGTTCCAGGAATTGGCACCTGAGATGATGAATGACCGTTTTGACTACTTTTGCTGGGATCTGTATACCGAGGTTAACCAGAGGTATGAGCAGGATCCTAAGTTGCAAGAAAAACGCTACGATGTGTTGAGACTCATTGAAGAAGGCGACAATCCCACGGCTAAACTGGCTAAAGATGTGGCCGAAAAGGTGGTAGAGTGCCACCTAAACACCATGTGGCGCCTGGGTATCTATTATAGTCTTCTTAATTGGGAAAGCGACATTATCCGCTTGGGCTTTTGGAACCAGGCTTTTGACCTTTTGAAGTCTAAGGGTCATTTGGTGTACGAGGAAGAAGGGGAGAATGCCGGTTGTTGGGTGGTGCGTTTAGGCGATGTGCCTGGGTTTGAAGACTTGGAAAACCCAGACAAAGTTTTGGTACGTTCTAACGGCACAGCCACTTACACTGCCAAAGACATTGCTTACCAACTGTGGAAATTCGGTGTCTTAGGAAAGGACTTTTTTTACGATCGTTATTGCTTACAGCCGAACGGAACAGTCTTATGGACTACCAGCAGCGAAGGCACCAAGATGGAACGCTTTGGACGGGCCAATCAGGTGATCAATGTTATTGATTTAAGGCAAAAATATTTACAGGATGTGCTGCGGTTTTCCTTGATTAAATTGGGCTTTGAGCAAGAAGGTGAGAACTCGATTCACTTTGGCTATGAGGTAGTGGCCTTATCGCCCAAGACTGCTCGGGAGTTGGGAGTTTCAGTTGCTGAAGAGGAAGAAAAAAGTGTTTATGCTATGTCCGGTCGCAAAGGCATCGGGGTCAAGGCCGATGATATGATAGAACGGATTGTTGAACACGCTACTGCCGAAGTGGCCAAGCGTCATCCGGAAATGTCTCCGGAGGAACACCGCAAACTGGGGCTTGACATTGCTATCGGGGCTGTTCGTTACTACATGGTGCGGTTCAATATTTTAAGTGTGCTAGTGTTTGATTTTGACGAGGCGCTGAGCATGCAAGGTAACACCGGACCATATCTTCAATATTCCTATGCCCGGGCGGCCAATATCTTAGGGAGAGTTGATCGCGAAGTGCTGGACGATGTGGACCTACGTACAGTCCCTGTACCCCAGGATCTAATGGAAGAAGAAAAAAAGCTCATTCGCTTAATTGCCGAATTGCCGGCTGCCACCCAGAGGGCGGCAGAAACCCTACAAAGTTCATCGTTTGCGGAGTATACTTATAACTTAGCCACCGCCTTCATGAATTTCTATGAGACTTCTCCTGTGCTTACGGCAGCCCCGGCTCGGATGCGATTTCGTGTGGCGCTGGTGAAAAGCTTCAAACAGACTATGAATAATGCATTGACTACTCTCGGCATTCCGGCATTGCCTCGTATGTAGAGGTTTTCCAGGGGATCGGAACGGGGATACAGTGGAATCGGCCGCTAGATAGCTGGCAACAAATTCGGATGGTGAGAACGTGGTAATGCAGGGCCGCTTAGAGACAGGATATCGCTGGCTAGTAATGGTGTTGGGGATAGGATTCCTAATGCTGGTGGGCGGCGTTCGGGGATCTGAGTCCCTGCTTTTGGTTGCCCTCTATTCGGGTTTGGCCGGAGGAATGGAGGCTACTCGCATTCAGCTCGATTGTGGATCCCTGAGCTTGAGTTCGAGTGTGGTACTGGCTGCTTTGGTCACCTTGGGTGTACCGGCAGCCTTAATAGTTGGAGCGGCCAGTTATTTTTTGGGGGATGTGCTGCGGAGACGACTTACCGGTGCCACACTTTTTAACTCCGCCCAAGCAGTCTTGGCAATTTTGGCGGCATCGTATCCTTATCATGCCCTGGGGGGCAGTGTTGGTGGTAGTTCTTTGGCCTTTGCTTTGCCCCAGATTGTCTTTCTGGCAGTGTACTACTTAATCAACCATGCCCTAGTGAGCATCGCTCTGCTAATGGAACAGGGAGTAATGTTATGGCAGGAGTATAAGGTTCTGGCTGGCTGGGATTTGCTGGCAACGGGGGTGGCCTTACCAATTGGAGCTTTCTTAGCTGAGGTGTATGTCCACCTGGGGACGGAAGTAGTCGCCCTGGCAGCTGTACCACTGCTAATTCTAAATTATGTCTGGCATCTCTATATCAAGGTGCGCCGAGCGCACACGGAAATAACAAAGCTATATCGAGCTACCCGAAAAATTGGCACTAGTATCGATTTAAACACTACGTTAGAGCTTATTCTGGAACAAGCTCAGTGCTTGGCTCCATACGACGAAGGATTAGTCTATCTGGTGGATGGGCCGACACTGATGCCAGCTGCCCACCAAGGACCGGTTCCGGACACTGTGCGTTACAGTGAAGTGGAGATAGGTCAAGGTTTAGTGGGGATGGCAGCGCAAGAACGGGTGGCGGAAGTGGTTCTTCCTGAGAATGAATCCCCGAATTCCGATTGTATACCCGGGGAATATCGGTTAGCGCTGCCCCTAACAGCTGGAGAACGTCTAGTAGGGGTGCTGTCACTTAAAAGGCAGCGATCTCCTTTTGTTGATCATGAAGTTCAATTGTTGTCTATTGTGGCCGGACAGGTGGCTACAGCATTAGAAAACGCGCGCCTATATTCTGACGTGGCTGCCTTGGCTCGCTTAGACGGGCTGACAGGGATTCTAAATCGGCGAACTGTGCTGGAAAATCTAACCGGAGAAGTGTCTCGCTGCCGACGGTATGATTTAAGATTGTCTATCCTAATGGTGGACCTGGATAATTTCAAGCGAGTTAACGATGTCTATGGTCACATGGCCGGGGATGCGTTGCTGACAAAAATTACCGCTTCGATTCAGGCGCAAGTGCGCAGTGTGGATGTTGTTGGCCGGTACGGCGGCGATGAAATTATAGTCATTTTGCCCGAAACAGGACCAATCGAGGCGTATTCAGTGGGAGAGCGTATTTGTGCAGCCGTGCGCAATCTTACGGAAGCCGAAGTGCTACCTGTAACTACCAGTATCGGTATTGCCGGCTATCCACAACACGGGGAAACAGTTGAAGAGCTGCTGACAGCAGCTGATCAGGCCATGTACCAGGCCAAACATTTAGGTGGTAACAGGGTCCTGAGCTTCGCACAGCTGACGCGGACAGAGGGACAGTCAAGCAGTGGTCGCGGCGGAGGATCGTGAGCATGTTCGGTGAAACTGAGAACAGGCACCACTGGGGACAAGAGATAGTCGGGGCAGTTCTTGATTTGCTCTTTCCGGGGGTAACAGGTTGTGCTGCCTGTGGGGCAACTTTGGCTAAGGATAATGAGTATATTTGTTCAACTTGCCGGGCGCAGATAGTTTTGATCAGTAAACCTACCTGTGAGTGTTGCGGTCGGCCCCTGGCATACCCCGGTTTTTGTGTAGAGTGCCGCTTACGGAAACGCTCTTTTGTTCGTTGTTGGTCGGCAGCTGTGTATCGGGGCCTACTTCGACGGTGTTTACATCGGTTTAAGTATGACCACGGTGCTTATCTGGCTCCTTTTTTGGGTTCGCTGCTGGCAGACTGTTTGCAACAAGCCGATGGAGTACCGTTGCGACCGATAGTGGTTCCGGTGCCTTTGGATCGCAAAAGGCTGCGCACTCGAGGCTTTAACCAGGCTGAACTATTGGCTACCGAAGTGGCTCGGCTTTGTGGTTGGCCGCTGAGAAAGAAGGCGTTGCGACGCTTGCGGACCACCTTACCTCAGGCCGACCTGGATGAAAAAGACCGCTGGTTGAATGTGGCTGGGGCGTTTGCTGCTGACGGGGATCTTGCCGGTAAAGAAATTTTCCTGGTTGACGATATATATACTACTGGGGCTACTGCTGAAGCGGCCAGTCAAGCCCTGGTTGAAGCCGGAGCGGAGCGAGTATATGTGGCCACTGTTGCCATGGCATCTAGCCATCCCCAGGGCCGAGCCAATAAATATTGAAGGGTGTAGGAGGTCGGGGAACATGCAGGTGAGGAATTGCCCAGGATGCGGTAAGATATATGTTTATACAGGTCAACGTTTGTGCCCGAGTTGTTTTAAGGAAGAAGAGGCCCTGTTCGAACAGGTAGACAAGTATTTGCGCGATCATCCCGGAGCTAACTTAGAGGCAGTTGCTGAAGGCACGGGCATCGCCAAGGAAATTATTCTAGATTTTATCCGGCGGGGCAGACTGGTAACTCTAGAGACAGCGGGACTGCTGCGGTGTGATATTTGTGCCCGTCCCATTGATCAAGGCCGCATCTGCAACGATTGTGCTGCCCAGTTCAAGGAAGGACTGACGCGCAAAAAAGCGCTCCCAGCGCGTTCCGATGCTATCTCTAAGCGCAGCGATGAACGGATGCACATTGCTGATTTGCTACAAAAAAGAGGCCGTATACGCCGCTGATACTCAGTCGGCGCTTTTTCTTACTACCTGGAGTTAATCTTTTAAGGGGAGTTTGCCGATAAGAATGTAAGGGTCATGAGTTTGGCTTATGCTTGAAAGTTTAGGGGGCCAGGAGCATGAATATTTCATCTTCAGGGGTGGGCGGTGTAATCAGGGCTTATACCAAACAAAAGGTTGCTTTAGACAACTCAAAAGCTAGTGACAAAGCTAGGCCCAGCGCCAAGGATCAAGTGGAATTGTCGGCTCGAGCCCGGGATTTGAAGCGGGCCCAAGAAATTGTGGCTGCCAGTCCGGTTGTGCGGCGGGATAAAGTGGCCGAGCTGACAAAGGCTATAAGACAAGGCCGCTACCGGATTGAGCCGGACAAAGTAGCTGAATCCTTACTGGCCCAGGTGCGGGAATACTGCCGGGAGGTGTAGGCATGACCTCTAGCCGAGCCCTGTACCAGGCACAATTGTTAGAAGAGCAAGTGGAGATCTACCGCACCTTGAACGATTTGGCCAAACGCAAGGAACAAGTGCTTTCCCAAGCCGATGTGGAAGCTTTAGATGACATAATCACCACCGAACAAGCTCTTATTTTGAAGGTAGCAGAGCTGGAAAAGTGCCGTTTTGCCAGTCAAAAGGAGTTGGCTGCTACCTGGGATTTACCAGTAGATGAGGTAACTTTGGAGGCCATTACGGCTCGCGCTGATAAGGAAGTGGCGGCTCGGTGCCAACTTGCCGGAAAAGAACTGACTGCTGTTTTGTCTGAACTGAAGGAGCGAAACGACCGTTGCCAGGTAATTATCAAAGGCGCCCTTGACGTGGTTCAGCGCGTCCTGACAAAAGCCGGAACGGGGCCAAAGTTGATGGATCGTCGGGTGTAAGGGGGATGCAGTAAATGGGAACTTTTTTTGGTATTGAAATTGGCCGACGAGGAATTGCTGCCGGGCAGCGAGCCCTGGAGACCACGGGACACAACGTAGCCAACGCCAATACGAAGGGCTATTCCCGTCAAGAGGTGGTTCTTGCCACCACATCGCCCTACTCCTATCCCGGCATGGGTGCCGGACAGCGAGGTACCGGAGTGCAGGCCCAAGAAGTGCGGCGGATTCGAGAGGAATTCTTAGATTACCAGTATCGCAATGAAGTTAAAGCCCTGGGGCGGTGGCAGGTGCGCCAGGATACGCTGGAGAAGCTGGAAGCTATTCTTAACGAGCCTAGCGACCAGGGTCTGAGTAAGCTAATGGATCGTTTTTTTGATGCTTGGCAGAATGTGGCCCGCTATCCTGATACCGAGGGTGCACGGTCGGCTCTGCGGCAAGAGGGCATGGCTTTGGCCGATGCTTTTCGTCATTTGGCCGATCAAATCAACGATCTTAAGGCTGATATTAATAGCTCCATTGAGGTAAAGGTAAATGAAATAAACTCATTGGCCCGACAAATTCGGGACCTGAATACCCAGATTGTTAAAGCTGAAGCCGGTAACATGGCTGCCAACGACTTGCGCGACCGTCGTGATTTGCTCCTGGATCAGCTGGCCGAGGTAGTGCCGATTCAGGTGGAAGAAGATCGCTTTGGGGCCGTGAGCATTGTGGTGCGCGATCACACCTTACTGTCGGGGCAGAAAGTAAATGAACTGGCGGTGGAGGTGGGCTCCGGACAAGTTAGGTGGCCGGACGGAGCAGAATATCGCCTGGGCCGCCAGCCGTACGGGACCCTGGAGGGTTTGCTGGAGGCGGTGCGCGAAGACAAGTCTGAACCGCCTACTGATCCAGGCCTGATTCAAAGTTACCAGTCACGGCTGGACACCTTAGCCAAAGCTATTATCAACGGAGTAAACGGGCTCCATGTTGACGGGTTGGGCCTAACCGGCGAAACCGGCCTAGAGTTTTTCGCCGGGTTCGGAGCGGGTAGCATGAAGGTAAACGATGTTCTTTTAGATACTGACGGTTTGAGCAAGATTGCTGCTGCAATTAAGCCAGATCCTAATAATCCAACCCCGCCACCGCCCGGCGACGGTTCCAACGCGCTGTTAATTGCCCAGCTGCGGTATAAACTGGCGGCGAATGGATCAGCTACCTTTGGCGATTATTATAATGCTTTGGTGGCCGAGCTGGGTGTGCAGGGGCAAGAGGCGGAGAGAATGGTGGAAAACCAGACAGTCTTGACAGCGGGAATCGATAACCGCCGGCTGGCGGTATCCGGTGTGTCTCTGGATGAAGAAATGGTCAATATGATTCGCTTTCAGCAGGCGTACAATGCCTCCGCTCGTTTGATTACCGCCGTGGACGAGATGCTGGAAGTTCTGATAAGCCGCACTGGCTTGGTGGGGAGGTAAGGTGCTATGCGGGTTACCCAAGGGATGATAACTAACACTTTCAAGCGCGACCTAAATTATAATCTGCGTCAGCTAGCTAGGTATCAGCACCAGCTGGCTACAGAAAAACGGATCAGTCGCCCGTCGGATGATCCGGTGGCTATAGTGCATTCTTTGCGCTTGCGCTCGGATTTGGCTGATATTGCTACTTTTACTGCCAACGCGGATCATGCGTTATGCTGGCTGGGTAGCACTGAGGATGCATTGCTTCATGCCGGCGATATTATCCAGCGGGCCAGCGATTTGGCCATAACCGGAGCCAACGGTACCAATCCCGAAGCGGCACTTCACGCTATTGCCGATGAAGTTGATCAGCTGCTGGAACAAATGATCCAGATTGCTAACTCAGCCCAAGCAGGGCAATACCTATTCGGCGGCTCTAAGACTAGGGCTGTTACCGGTGAAGAAGACTATCAGCCGTTTGAATTAATAGAAGAAGTGATCGACGAAGAAAGCGGGACCTATGTACGCTATGTACAGTATAACGGCAATGAGCAAGATCGAGCTACCGAGATCGGAGCGGGGATTGATTTTGCCTATAATGTTACTGGCAGCGAAGCTTTTGCCATGAAGGAAGATACTGACGGGACTTGGACATTGTCCAATGTATTTGACAGCTTGATTGAACTCTCAGCAAACTTACGCGCTGGCAAGACAGCCGACATATCTAGCTCTACCATCGGCAGACTCAATCGAGCTTTGGATCATCTGGTGGCTGTGCGAGCGGAAGTGGGTGCCAAAGTGAACCGATTGGAGATGACCCAGGCCCGGCTGAGCTCAGCTGACATTAATTTTAGCGGTTTGTTATCCAAGACCGAGGATTTGGATGTGGCGGAAGCCATTATCTATCTTAAGGCGCAGGAAAATGTTTATCGGGCCGCTTTAGCTACAGGAGCACGGATCATGCAGCCCACTTTAGTGGACTTCCTGCGCTAACAGACTAGCACACCGGGTTTCTTTAGGGTGACGGAACAGAAGAAGGGATCAAGCTTATGCTGCGGATAAAGCTTAATATACGTACTCAACCGGCATTGATCGGGGTGGAAACGAAACTGGCTCGGGCGCCGGTGCGCACAGAGCTGGCTTCTTTTTCTATCGATAAAACGGCGTCCACACTGGCGATTGACACCGAGCTGGCCAAGATAAAGTTGGACTCGGACGCCGGTTGGGCGGAATTAGGTTTGGCCCAGCCCATGGAACTAAACCGGCGTCTCCGGGATCAAAGTTGGCGTGACGCTGCTTTCGGCACCGAGCGTGCAGTAGCCGAAGGGGATCGTTTGGCTGCTTTTTGGGAACCGGGAAATACAGTGGAGGGGCTGGCGGCCGAAGACATTCCGGTGCCGCCGTTTGCGCTTTTTTCTCGGCCTGCACGTGCGGTGGTGGTAGAAGTACGTCCAGGGGAAATACGAATAGATTATCGCCGCGGCTCGGCTGCAGTGCACTTAGGGGACAAACCGGACCCGCGACCATATGAGGCGGGTTTTGTTCAGGTTTATTTGCGTCAGCAAGCGGCCATGGAAATAGCATGGCCCAGGCTCGATGTTTTGGCCTAAGCTACAATAAAAAAGATCACCGAGATAGGGGCACAGAAAATGGAATACAGAACAACTCGTTTCGGCACTGTTGAGGTGGCAGCGGAAAACATAGTGCAATTTCCGCGTGGGCTCCCGGGTTTTGGTGAGCTTACCGAGTTCTTTTTTGTTCCGGTACCGGAAAATAGCTATTTTGCCTGGTTGCAGTCTGCAGGCGCACCCGATGTTGCTTTTTTGGTTACCAACCCTTTTCTTTTCCGCCCTGATTACACAGTGCATCTACCTTCAGACGAGCGCCAGTTGCTGCAGGTAAGCAAACCGGAGGAAGTATCGGTGCACGTTATTGTCCGCATACCGTCGACCGGCAAGGTAGAAGATATAAGCGCAAACTTTCTAGCACCGGTGGTGGTTAACAACCGAACCCAGTTAGGGTGCCAATTGGTATTAGAAGATGTTGGCTACCTTGTTCGAGAGCAGCTCTTTAGACCTGCCAGTAGCGGGAAGCAAGAAAAGGGGGGCCGATAAGTGCTTATACTAAGTCGGCGCCCTGGTCAGAGCATCGTGATCGGTGATAATATAGAAGTAACAGTACTGGCTTGGAAGGACGGACAAGTATCACTGGGCATTACTGCCCCTAAGTCGGTGGCTGTTCACCGGCGAGAAATCTACGAAGCTGTTTTGCAGGAAAACTTGGCTGCTGTGAAGCAAGAGAGTATAGACTTATCATCTCTGCCGCAGCCATTTTGAACTCTCGAGACCAGAAAAAAGAAAGCAGTGATAAGGAGGCGCTGCGGTGCGGGCCAAACCTGTTTGGATCATGCTGTTTGTCCTCACAGTCGTTTTTTTGTTCCTGTATGTATTTTTTACCCTGCAACCGGCTAAGGTCACGTCTACAGCCCTGGAATACTTCTCCCGGGAAGAAATACTTTTGGGTCGCAAATACTGGCGGGAGCGGCAATTATTATTTGCACTCAGTTTTGTAATCCGGGTTTTGGTCTTAACAGCAGTGGCCTTAGGCCCTTGGGCGGCTGTATTCGCGCGCCGTGTGCTGCAGGCAGCCCGTGGACATAGGCTCTTGGCTGTTTTGTTGTATTTGGTTGCTCTCTGGTCCCTATTGCAACTGATAAGTCTGCCCTTGAGTTTTTATCGCGGTTATGTGTTGGAACACCGGTGGGGACTTTCCACCCAATCTTTAGCTGGATGGTGGACGGACTATGTCAAGAGTGCCACTTTAGATCTGGGGTTGTCGGCAGTTGGGGCTATGCTGTTTTTTACGGCGCTACAGAGGTGGCCCGGCGGTTGGTGGGTACCGGCCGGTGTACTGATGGCCGGCTGGATAGTGATACAGACTCTGCTTTGGCCCATATTAGTGGCTCCGCTCTTTAACCGATTTGAGCCTGTTCAGGATCCGGAAGTGATAGGCATGATAAGACAGCTAGCTGACCGGGCCGGGATTCCGGTTGAGGAAGTTCTGGTAATGGATGCTAGCCGTCGTACCAATAAGGCTAATGCCTACTTTGCCGGTATAGGCAAAACAAAGAGAATCGTTCTTTACGATACATTGCTAGACAACTACAGCTCAGCTGAAGTCGAGGCCGTGGTGGCTCATGAAATGGCCCACTGGAAACTGGGACACATTCGCACTGGAATATTGTTAGGGATTTTGGCAACTTTTGTCCAATTTTATCTACTAGCTCTGGTACTAAAGTCCTCTGTGTGTGGGCGGGAATCAGGCCAGTACCCACTCCAGGCCTGGGCGATAGCACTACTTGTTATGATGCTAACAGCCTTTGTTACTAGCCCGGTGGAAACAGCCGTGTCGCGCCAAATGGAAAGAGCTGCCGATAGGCAATCGGTGAAACTAACCCAGAATCCCAATGGAGCTGTGGCCTTACAGCTGAACCTAGCCCGACAAAACCGCTCTGATGTCTTGCCACCTTGGTTTATCGAATGGTTTGCTTATACCCATCCCAGCACCCTGCGGCGAATCGAACTGCTCAAGCGCAGTTTGGTGAAATAATTCTAGGTACTAACAACTAGTGGCTCTAGGACCAAAGCGGTATAGAAAAATGTTTGCGAAAAAAAGGGAAATTCTACCTCACTGTTGAATCTTAGACTTATGAACTGGTCTTTACAAGAGCGAGGAGGGCACGACAGAATGCTAGAATTCGAAATCGACACCGATCGCTTTGCCGACATAAAAGTTATTGGCATCGGGGGTGGCGGTAATAATGCCGTTAACCGCATGATTGCTTCGGGCCTCAAAGGCGTAGAATTTATTGCAGTTAATACTGATGCCCAACAGCTCCTTTTGTCCCAGGCCAACCGTAAGATTCAAATCGGCGAAAAAATAACACGGGGGCTGGGGGCAGGAGCCGATCCGGCCATTGGCAAGAAGGCTGCTGATGAAAGCCGAGAAATGCTCCAAGAATCTTTGAAGGGCGCAGACATGGTGTTTGTTACTGCCGGTATGGGGGGCGGAACTGGAACCGGAGCCAGTCCTACGGTGGCTGAAGTAGCCAAGGAAGCAGGAGCGCTAACAGTGGGCGTAGTGACCAAACCATTTGCTTTTGAAGGACGACGACGCATGGCCCAAGCGGAGACCGGAATTGGCGAGTTAAGAGATAAGGTGGATACGTTAATCATCATACCTAATGATAGATTGCTTCAGGTGGTAGAGAAGCGGACTTCGATTTTAGAAGCCTTTCGTATTGCCGACGATGTACTGCGCCAGGGTGTTCAAGGGATTTCCGATTTGATAGCCGTTCCAGGGTTGATAAACCTGGATTTTGCCGATGTAAAGACCATTATGGCTGACACGGGCTCTGCTCTTATGGGGATCGGTCAGGCTAACGGTGAGAGCCGGGCGGTGGAAGCGGCGCGAATGGCTATCGCTAGCCCGTTGTTAGAGACTTCTATCGACGGAGCCAAAGGGGTTCTACTTAATATCACCGGGGGCTCCGATCTGGGGCTATTTGAAGTTAACGAAGCTGCAGCCATTATTGCCGAAGCAGCCGATCCGGAGGCCAACATAATTTTTGGGGCGGTAATAGATGAGACTATGGGTGAAGAAGTTAAGGTGACTGTTATTGCCACTGGCTTTGAACCCCAACCCAAGAAGCGGGAGAAACAAAGCGATAAGGTGCTTCAGAAACTGGAGTTTCGACCTTTTGCCAACGACGAACTGGACATTCCGCCGTTCTTACGACGCCGATAAAACCTTCGACCCCGGATTAATCCCCTGTACGTTTGTGCAGGGGATTATTTGGTTACGGCCAGCCGCAATCTGACATTTTTTGACCGGTCAGGCCGATATAATGTTGCTGTGCTATTTAGCTCAGAAAAGGCATAGACATGATAAGGTAGAAGTAGGTATATTTGCCAGGAGGTGAGGCAGCTGCGTTACGTCTACCTGGATGTTCTCACGGTGGTTAATGCAGTTATGAATTTCATTATCTTATTACTCACCTCTTGGTTGGCACAGGTTCCGGCCCGCTTCAGTCGGTTGGCTGGCGGGGCGTTGCTGGGAACGGCCTATGCTGTCTATTTGGTGCTCAATCCAACTACTCGGCTGGCAGGCTGGCCAGCGAAAGTGGGGGCGTCGCTGGCGATCTTGGCAGCTACCTATTTCCCGATGCCTGCGGTACGTTTCGTGCGGGTGGTCGGATACTTTTATCTGATTTCCTTCACCTTAGGCGGAGCAGCCTTGGCCGTGCATTACCTTAGTCAGGGCTTAGTTCTTCCTACTACCGGACCTTGGCCGGGGATACCTTGGTGGACTTTGGCCGCTGGCCTAGCTTTGGCGATCCCCCTGACTCGGCTGGCCTGGACATACTTTAAGCAGCGTCGGTGGCAAGATGAGCTCAAGGCTACGCTAATCGTGGACTGGCGTCGACAGCAAGTAGAAGTCCCGGGCATTTTAGATAGTGGCAACATGCTGGTGGATCCGCTAACAGGAGCGCCGGTAATGGTGGTGGAAGCGCAGGCACTGGCGGCAATTATCCCGGAAGCTATAATAGCGCTGGTGGAAGGAGGGATTAGGGGAGAACTGGATCTTGAAAGTCTGGGGCGAACGTTGGCCAATGAGCCTAGCGCTGTTCGATTTCGGGTCATCCCCTTTGACTCGTTGGGTCAGGAAAACGCTTTACTGTTGGCTTTCAGACCGGATCGAGTGCAGATAAAATATCGTGGGCAGATTGTGTCTGTGCCGCAAGCGATAGTAGGGCTCTCCCCTGGGTACCTGTCCCCAGAAGGGGGCTGGCGGGCTCTGGTAAGTCCGGAGGTATTGTTACCCTACCTGGATGAGGCGTAACAAAGGAGAGATGGGTATGAAACCTGGCTACCGCATCGCTGTACGCCTGGCGATAATACGAATCCTAGAATTCATTGGCTGGAAGCGCCGCGCAATTTGGTATGTGGGGTCCAGCGAGGCTTTGCCGCCACCCTTGACTAGGGCCGAAGAAGTGTATTTGTTGGATCGCCTGCAAAGAGGTGACAAGGCGGTACGCAGTCTCTTAATCGAACATAATCTAAGATTAGTTGTTTATATTGCCCGTAAATTCGAAAATACCGGGGTTGGCATTGAGGATTTGGTTTCTATTGGTAGCATAGGACTTATAAAAGCTGTTAATACTTTTAATCCGGCCAAAAAAATCAAGTTGGCCACTTATGCTTCCCGCTGTGTGGAAAACGAGATTCTAATGTTCCTGCGGCGCAACAATAAGCTACGAGCAGAAGTGTCTTTTGACGAGCCGCTAAACATTGACTGGGATGGAAACGAACTGCTGTTATCAGATGTCTTGGGTACGGAAGGGGATATCATTTCTCGCCGGGTGGAAGAAGACGTAGAAAGAAGACTTCTGCACCAAGCGCTCCAGCGCCTGGCGCCTAGGGAAAAACTGATCATGGAATTGCGTTTTGGTTTACGCGGCCAGCCGGAAAAAACACAGAAAGAAGTGGCAGATCTACTTGGGATTTCGCAATCATACATATCGCGCTTGGAGAAACGTATACTAAAGCGTCTGCGTCGTGAAATTAAACGCCTAGAATGAGATAAAGCATAAAACCTCTCTTTGGTGGCAATACTGAAATTAGGTTGCCTTCCGGGAGGGGTTTTATGCTAGTTAACAAAGTTGAGATTTGTGGCGTCAACACGGCCAAACTCCCGGTGCTGTCCAATGCTAAAATGCGCGAACTTTTTCGTGCCTTAATGGCTGGTGACGTTTCGGCTCGGGAGAAGCTAATTGGGGGTAATTTGCGGTTAGTTCTAAGTGTGATCCAACGCTTTAACAACAGAGGCGAAAATGTCGATGACTTGTTTCAAGTAGGTTGTATCGGCTTAATGAAAGCTATTGACAACTTCGACTTGGGGCAGAATGTAAAATTTTCCACTTATGCTGTGCCCATGATCGTGGGTGAGATTCGCCGCTATCTGCGTGACAATAATGCCATTCGTGTCAGCCGCTCACTCCGAGATACAGCCTACAAGGCCCTGCAGGCCCGTGATACCCTAGTTACCCGCTACAGTAGGGAGCCGTCTATCGGGGAAATTGCCTGCGAGCTCAAGCTTCCCCGGGAAGATGTGGTATTTGCCATGGATGCCATCCAAGAACCGCTGTCCTTGTTTGAACCGGTGTATCATGATGGCGGAGATCCTATTTTCGTCATGGACCAGGTCAAAGACGAAAAAGAACTGGACAGCAATTGGGTGGAGGAATTGGCGGTGCGGGAAGCTCTGCACAAGCTCAATGAGCGCGAGCGCCATATTTTGAACCTCCGGTTCTTTCACGGTAAGACCCAAATGGAAGTAGCCGAGGAAATAGGGATTTCTCAAGCTCAAGTTTCACGGTTGGAGAAGGCGGCTCTGGAGCGCCTTAAACGTCATCTCAGTTCTCCGTAAGGAGGTCGATGATATGCGCCGGTTCTTGGTAGTATTGCTGGTGGGCGCTGTTATCGTGTCGGGCTATTTATTCGCCCGGCACAGCCGGAGCGCGGTGAAGGCTTTTAACAGTACGAACCTTTTTCCCTATGAGGCTGCGGCTGGCCTTCGCTTAGAACCCAAAGTTTAAGCACTAGAACAAGCCTACCCCGCATATACTAACTGTGGGGAGGTGAGGGCTATTTTAGTTCGCACTTCGGAACTTCGTACCCGTGAAGTGATTAATATCAGTGATGGCCGTAAATTGGGCGCTGTGGTAGATGTAGATATCGACCTGGAGAGCGGCAGGCTAAGAGCCATCGTTGTTCCTGGGCCAAGGGGGATGTTTAGCATTTTTGGCCGTAACGAAGATATAGTGATACCGTGGGATAAGATCAAGCGCATCGGGCAAGACGTGATTTTAGTGGAACGCCCCTCACTTCCTCCCTTATCGCGCTAGGCAAAGAAGAACTTAATAAGCCCTTGGTTCTTGCAGCAGGCAAGCACAAGGGCTTATTATTATTCTGTCTTCGGGAACGTCAGATTTTATGAAAACCTGCCAACCCATGTTTTATGTCCCTCTGAACGCAGTGAAGAGTCTTAAGTTCGCTCAGGATGACAATCTTGACTACCTTTCATACTGTGACTTTTCACACAGTCTGACGTGTATAATAACCTTAGAGTACAAGCAGAAAGGGTGCCCTCAATGAGTTTTAGCTGGCATTATTACCCCCACCTTGTCTACTTAACGTCAGACCTGATTACGGCTGCTAAGATAGCAAAACACGGATTCAGTACCAGACACGGCCAGCTTCAAGGCCGGACTACGGCCAATTTTGATCTGGGGTTCAAAAACAGCGACCCGGCTCATGTACGCGAGATGAGACAGCTATTTCTTACCGCCGTGGGAATTACCCTGGATAATCTCGTGGCCGGCCGGCAGAGTCACGGTACCAATGTAGAGGTGGTAACGACTGCACCCCGCGGAGCGTTCTCATGGGAGGACGGTTTTCCGGCCACGGATGCCCTAGTTACAGCCAGCCCCAATGTGGCTTTGTCAGTTTATACGGCTGATTGCGTGCCGCTGTTATTCCTGGACCCGGTACAAAAGGCCATCGGTGTCGCCCATGCAGGTTGGCGCGGCTCGGTGAACGGGATTGCGGTATTGACTTTGCAGTTGCTGCAACAACATTTTTCTTCCCGCCCGGAAGATATACTGGTAGCCATAGGCCCTTCCATTGGACCGTGTTGCTATGAGATTGACGAGAGAGTGCTGACGCCCCTGAGCCAACGCATTGTCTTTTGGCCGGAAGTGATTTATCCTTCCCGGCCGGGACATTATTTTCTCGATCTGTGGGCGCTGAATCAACGACTGCTGCAGGCGGCGGGGGTAAAAACGGAACATATCAGCGTGGCCAGGCTATGTACTTGCCATGGGAACCGAGATTTTTTCTCTTACCGTGCCGAACACGGTCGAGCCAGCAGTCTAATGGCGGTTATTTCGCTTTAAATTCCGAAAGGAAATTTATGGTAGAGGGTAGAACATAAAGGCGATCTCACAGAAAGAGGTGGCCTGGCTTATGAGCGCCCCGAGAACAAGAAAACGTTTACCTTGGTCGGTAATGGCTTTCATGGCGGTCTTGGGTTTGGTAATTGCGCTGAACGCTGTTCATGTGGTGGGAGGATTGCTGCTGGCGAAAACAGTTCGGCGGACTGTGGCTGAGGAAGGCGTTGTTACTATAGGGTCTTCCGGTGAAGCAGTGTTTCTGCGGCGTGAGCTTATTTTGGTGACACCGCAGGCTGGGGTTTGGCATCCCAAGGTAGTAAAAGGAGAGAAGGTACCAGCGGGAACAAACGTCGGGGAGGTGCTGAATCCTAAACTTTTGGACCGGGCCCGACAGCTCCAGGAAAAAGCCAGGGGCGAAAAGACTGCCTGGGAAAGTGAACTACAGGCTAGACAGCACCGGTTAGACCAGACTTTAATCCAGGTGAACGAAAAAATACAGCTACTACTGGCGGAGCTAAAGAGCGGTGGGCCCCAACAGCAGACAGCTCCGGTGCAAGCTCAAAACGATAAGCTGCAAGTGTTGTTAAGGCAGCGAGGACGTTTGCTGACCGAAAAAGAACAATTAAATCAAGAAGCTGCCGGTGGTGGCCAGTGGCGCCAAACCGAGACCGAGGCCAAAGAGTTAATGGCCCTAGCAACAACTCCCGTGGTGACGCCCTTGGCCGGGAGGTTTGAAGTTAGCCTGGACGGTTATGAAGACGCGTTCGACCCCTTGGAATACAAGGTGGCTTTAACGGCCCTGACTCCAAGCAGTCCCTTGAAACCGGCGCCGGCTTCGGCTGGGGATTATGTTGACAGTGGCCGCGCGGTGGGCAAAATAATCCAGGAAGAGCCGACTTTTGCCCGTGTTAGTTTCCAGGAGAGGGTAGATCTACTGGCCTTAGATGACCGGGTTGATCTTTGTCTTAGAGCGACGCAGGTTCAGTTATCAGCCAAGGTGGTGGCGCTAGCGCACCAGGAAAGCGAAAGTGTAGCTGTACTGAAGCTGATTAACGCACCGCCGGAATTGTCTTCTGTTCGGGAAGCGGAGGCGGAGGTGATCTACCAGCAGGTGCGGGGGACGGTAGTGCCGGAGAAGAGCTTAACTTATCAAGACGGCCAAGAGGGAGTCTATCGTTGGCACCAGGGCAAGTGGTCCTTTACACCGGTGAGAGTTCTGGCTGTAGACAAGGGACAGGCCGTTGTTTCTGGGCTCAAGCCCGGCGCAGAGATTGCTGTTGGGCTGCGGTTCTAAAGGCGCGGCGTTTTTCGTCGCTGCGGGAGTTTTTTCGCGTTAAAAGCAGGGAATTTTTGGATAGTGTCGAATACCATGGGAAAAGGTATGTTTTAGTAGGAGGAAATAATCATATGCCGTCGATCGAAAACAATGTAGCAGTGGTACAAGAAAAAATTGCGGCGGCGGCGGCCAGAAGTGGACGCCGGCCCGAAGATGTTTGTCTGGTAGCTGTTACCAAGACGGTACCGCCGGAGAAAATCCAAGCGGCTCTGGCCGCTGGAATAGAGCACATGGGCGAAAGCAGGATCCAAGAAGCCCTGAGCAAGGTGGGGATAATTTCGCCCGGACCGACTTGGCATCTTATTGGCCATCTGCAACGTAACAAAGCCAAGCTGGCTGTACAGATATTTGACTTCATTCACTCAGTGGACAGTCTGCGACTGGGTTATACTTTGCAGAGACGAGCCGAAGAATCTAAGCGGACCGTAGATTGTCTGGTACAGGTGAATGTGGCGGGTGAAAGAGCCAAGTACGGTGTTTCACCGGCGCAGCTACTGCCGTTGCTGAAGAAGATGTCTGCCCTGTCGCGTCTTAATGTGCGCGGCCTGATGACTATAGCTCCTTATGTCGACAATCCGGAGAAGGTACGGCCGGTATTTCGCCAATTACGCGAACTGGCTCGAGAAACCGAAAAACTGAAGTTGCCTGGGATCAGGATGGAAGAATTGTCCATGGGTATGAGCGGTGATTTCGAGGTAGCGATAGAAGAAGGAGCGACCATGATCCGGGTGGGTACGGCAATTTTTGGCAGCCGAACCGATCCAGCCACAGAGTAAGGTAAGGAGGTTGTGCAAATGGCAGGTTCTCTGGTGGGTAGGATTCTGAACCTAATGGGCTTTGAGGAGACGGTGGTGGAAGAAGTAGTTGAAGATGAAGATTTGAGTAGTGGCTTCCAGGCACCGGCCAGAACAAGTTTTGGCCGACCCAAGGTGGTGAGTCTTCCCAGCGCGCCAGGGGCAGGAGGCAAGGTAGTGGTTACGCGGCCGAAGAGCTTCGATGAGGCCCGTGACGTAACCGATCACCTGAAGGCACGCCGTACCGTCATTGTCAATCTGGAAGGAACAGAGGCTCAAGTGGCTCAGCGCATTGTGGATTTTGTCAGCGGAGCGGTCTATGCCTTAAATGGTACTGTGGAGCGTGTAGGCAGTGAGATTTTCCTTTTTGCTCCCAACAATGTTGGAGTAATGGCTTTACAATCATTCGAAGCCGACAGCGATGAACCGTGGTCGTGGTTAGGTTAGAGTCTATTGTTAGGAGGCAGATGAATGCTTGGTTTTATTGGCGCTGGAGCCATGGCCGAAGCCTTGCTCAGCGGTATTTTGGGTAATGGCTTAGTTTTATCGGAGCAAGTGTGGGTATCAGATATCGATTCCAGTCGGGTGTCGTATCTTCAAGAGACATTAGGGGTGCAACCTGCAGCCGGCAATGCCGATGTGCTAGCGAGATGTAAGGTAGTCTTTCTGGCTGTGAAACCCCAGGCGGCAGCGGCTGTTTTGGCCGATCTGGCGGGTCGGTGGGAGAAGAAGCACTTGGTAGTTTCGATTATGGCCGGATTGCCGCTGTCCTATCTTCAGAAGTACACTGGGACGGCACGGTTAGTGAGGGTTATGCCCAATACTCCCTGCTTGGTTCAAGCTGGGGCCGCAGGAATAGCAAAGGGACCCAATGCCGGGCCGGCCGATGTGGACCGGGTTAAAGAACTGCTCTCGGCTGTGGGTCGGGCCGTGGTGCTGGATGAGAGTCTGTTGGATGCAGTAACCGGACTTAGCGGCTCTGCGCCGGCTTATGTATATATGTTTATTGAGGCCTTGGCCGACGGCGGTGTCATGGCTGGCCTGCCACGGCCAGTGGCACAGACATTGGCGGCCCAGACTGTTTTCGGTGCTGCTAAGATGGTACTTGAGACCGGTGAACACCCGGGTACCCTAAAAGACAGGGTTGCATCCCCGGCCGGTACCACCATTGCCGGCATAGCTACCCTGGAAGAAGGCGGTTTCCGAGGGTTAGTGTTAGAATCTGTGGTGACGGCTGCCAAGCGTTCCGCTGAGCTTGGACAGGAGAAATAGCTGCCAAAAAGAAAACACCAAGGAGGGTACCATGCTTACTCCGCTGGACATTCAGAAAAAAGAGTTTCGCCGCCGTCTACGCGGCTACTGTGAGGAGGAAGTAGACGAGTTTTTGGACCAAATCTTGGAAGACTATGAAATGTTGTACCGGCAAAATGCTAGCCTTAAAGATGAAATCTCTCGACTTAAGGAAGAAACAAACCGTTACCAGAACTTGGAAGAGACGTTACGCAATACCCTGGTATTAGCTCAAAAGGCCGCTGACGAGACACGGGCTAATGCCCAAAAAGAAGCGGATCTTATTCGAGCCCAGGCTGAAGCCAACGCCCAAGCTCTGGAAGAAGAGGGCCGACGACAGTTAGCTGAGCTAACCACTCGATTAAGAGAGCTGCAAGGTAAAGTGGAAGAGTACAAAGCTCAGACAAAAGCACTTCTTCTGGGAGCCATGGCCCTGTTAGAGACAAGGAGCGTAGACGGTAAGGAGGCAGAGCCGAATGCTAACGGAGAGGTTGCTGCCAGCCATGGTTCGAGGTTCTAAAAACGCCTTGAAAGTTCTATGGTTGTTGGCTAAAGTTATGATACCGGCTATTCTCGTGGTAACGTGGTTAGATTTGTCCGGTGGCTTGGACTACCTCTCAGCATTCTTTTCTCCCTTTATGGCTTGGTTTGCGTTACCGGGAGAAGCAGCGGTGCCGCTTGTAGCCGGGAATATTTCCGGACTTTATGCTGGTGTGGGTGCTATGGCGGCTTTGTCCTTGAGCAGCAAACAGAAGCTTATCCTAGCCGCTATGTTAATGCTGTGCCACTCTTTACCGCAGGAAGGAGCCATAGTAGCCCAGGCCAGGGGAAAGGTGACTGCTGTGATTTCAGCCCGCATAGGGACAGCGGTAGTCGTTGGTTTGTTGTTAAGCCTCATCTTGTAGGGGGAATGTTTTTTGCTGCTACTTGAGACTCTTAAGTTAGGCCTGCCCACTGGCCTGGCTTCTTTGATCCGGATAGCATACATACTGTTTCCGTTGCTAATTACGCTGGAGATAGCAGCGGAATTTGGCTGGCTGGAAAAAGTCTCGGAACAACTGGCCGGAGCCTGCCGACAGCTAGGTTTCCCCCCTCAGGCAGCCCTCCCCTTGGTTGCTGGACTTATCATCGGTTTTACTTACAGTGCCGGCGTTATCTTGGCCTCGGTCAAAGAAGGACAGTGGAGCGAGCACGAGTTGACCCTTCTTTGGATTGTCTTAAGCCTGTCTCATGCGATTATTGAGGACACGGCTATTTTTGCCGCCATGGGCTTGTCGGTACCGGCTCTTTTGGCAGTACGGCTAGTACCGACAGTTCTTGTGATGCTGGGACTAAACTACTACTTCCGTGGTCGCACCTGGTCGGCAAAAGCAAATAATGACCTCTAAAGCGAGACCGTTGTTTTCATTTGACTTTTGTAACCAGAATAGGTATAATGGCCGTAATCATGAAACAGTGATGAACGGGCGAGTAGGTTTGGGCTGACGGTCAGCGAACCGGGTTAGGTGGAAGCCGGTACGGTAGCCAAAGCTGAAAATCACCTGGGAGCTGGGTTCTGAAACAGTAATCGGAGTAGGGACACCCCGGCAGCCACGGTTACGGCTATGAGAGGATGCAATAGGCTTGCATTCAATTGGGTGGTACCACGGGAAAGTCCCCGTCCTAATGGACGGGATTTTTTATTTCAGCAGGGAGGTGCTGCAGGCATGGATTACTCGAAAACTCTGAACCTGCCCAAAACAAAATTCCCCATGCGGGCTAATCTGCCCAAGCGTGAGCCTGAAATTTTGGCTCGTTGGGAAAAAATGAACATCAATGCATTAGCACGTAAGAAGGCTGCTGGGCGACCCAAATTCATCCTTCATGACGGACCGCCCTATGCCAACAACAATATCCATTTGGGTACTGCGCTCAACAAGGTGCTCAAAGATATTGTAAATAAGTATAAGTATATGCGCGGCTTCGATACCCCCTATGTGCCCGGTTGGGATACTCATGGTATGCCCATTGAGCACGCCGCTATCAAGAAGTTGCGCTTGGATCGAGCTGAGATTACACCGCTACAGCTCCGGCGCCATTGCGAAGAGTATGCGCGCCATTTTGTCGATGTGCAGATGGAAGAGTTCAAGCGCCTTGGGGTTCGGGGCGATTGGGACGATCCTTACTTGACCCTAAAACCAGCATATGAGGCCAAGCAGATCGAAGTTTTTGGTGCCATGGCCGCCAAGGGATTCATTTACAAGGGTCTGAAGCCGGTGTATTGGTGTAGCACTTGCGAAACCGCGCTGGCAGAAGCCGAAGTGGAGTATCAGGAATCGAAGTCAGATTCACTGTATGTAAAGTTCCCCTTGAAATCGGACCCTAAGGGAAAACTAACCAGTCTGGCTCCGGCAGACAAGATCTGTTTTGCCATTTGGACAACTACCACTTGGACACTGCCGGCTAATTTGGCTATTTGTTTAAATCCCCGGTTTGAGTATGTGTTGCTGGAGTCAGAAGGCGAGTATCTTGTGTTGGCCAAGGACTTAATCGCCGAGGTTATGTCTACCATCGAGCGTGACCACGGGGCAATCCTGGGTTCGTTTCGAGGCGAGGAATTAGAAGGAATTGAGTGCTGGCATCCGTTTATAGACCGCCCAGCGGTGGTTATTTTGGGCGATCATGTTACCCTTGAAGCCGGTACCGGTTGTGTGCATACTGCTCCTGGGCATGGGCTCGAGGACTTCGAAATTGGCCGGGAGTATAATCTACCGATTTTAAACCCGGTAAACGGTAAAGGGATTTTTACGTCTGAAGCTGGTAAGTTTGCCGGGCTTCCTGTAACGCAGGCTACCGGACCCATTGTAACTGAACTGGAAGAACGTGGCGCTCTGCTTTATTTCACCACCACAACCCACCAGTATCCGCACTGCTGGCGTTGCAAAGAGCCGATACTGTTTTTGGCTACAGAACAGTGGTTTGCTTCGGTGGAAGCTTTCCGCGACCAGGCATTAGATGCTATCCAAGAAGTCACATGGTATCCGGCCTGGGGTGAAGGGCGAATTTCCGCCATGGTAAGAGAGCGGTCGGATTGGTGCATTTCTCGACAACGAGTATGGGGTGTACCGATTCCGATATTTTATTGTGAGCAGTGTGGCCACGAGCTTATTACCGCTGAGACGATAAACGCTGTGCGCGACCTATTCCGGCGGGAAGGATCCAACGCTTGGTACCAGTATGAAGCCGAGGATATTTTGCCCCCTGGAACACGCTGTGTTCAGTGTGGCGGTACAGCCTTTCGCAAAGAGACTGATACCATGGATGTGTGGTTCGATTCTGGATCCAGCCATCATGCTGTGCTAACCACTAGGCCGGAGCTGGAGTGGCCCTGCGATCTCTACTTGGAGGGCAGTGACCAGCATCGCGGTTGGTTCCAATCGTCACTGCTGACATCGGTAGCCATGAACGGGCACGCTCCTTATCGTTCGGTACTAACCCACGGCTATGTTGTGGATGGCAAAGGCCGGAAAATGTCTAAGTCTGTTGGCAACGTAATTTATCCGCAGGAGATCATCAGCGAGTTTGGTGCTGACGTGCTAAGATTATGGGTGGCATCGTCAGATTTTAAAGGGGACGTGCGGGTATCAAGAGATATTCTGCTCCAGATGTCGGAGGTTTACCGCAAGATCAGAAATACAGCCCGCTTTCTGCTAGGGAATCTGGCTGATTTCGAGCCGGAAAAAGACCGGGTACCATATCAAGACCTGACCGAACTTGATCGGTGGGCGCTGATGGCTTTAACCCGGCTAGTCGAAAAAGTAACAGCTGCCTACGAGGAGTACGAATACCATTTGTTGTACCATGCACTCCACAATTTCTGCACTCTGGACATGAGCGCCTTCTACCTCGATGTACTCAAAGACCGGCTTTACTGTAGCCAAGCGGATGATCCCAGGCGGCAGTCGGCCCAGACAGCCATGTATGAAATACTGACCACCTTGGTACGGTTAATGGCACCGATACTCACGTTTACGGCGGAGGAGATTTGGGACTATATTCCAGGCACACAAGAAGAGAGCGTTCAGTTGGCCGCTTGGCCGGAGGCAAACCCAGAGTACCTGGATGAGAAGCTGGAGCAACGCTGGACCCAACTGTTAACCGTACGTTCTGATGTGGCCAAGGCACTGGAAGAGGCACGGCAAAGCAGTCTAATCGGCACTTCGCTCATGGCCCGGGTAGATCTTTGGTTTCCAGAGACGTTAAGCTCAACGCATGAATTGCTGCAGGACTACGAGAGCATACTGCCAGGGTTGTTTATTGTCTCCCAAGTGAAATTACATGAGCCGGGTGAAACGCCACCGACTACAGCAGTCGAACTTGAGAACTACGCCGGTGCCCATTGTCTGGTTACATTGGCTGCCGGTGAGAAATGCGAGCGCTGTTGGATGTACAACGAGGATACTCAGGATGGAGTTTGCCCACGTTGTCAGGCGGTGTTAGCTGAGAACCAACACCTGCCATAAGGCCGACCTGGTTTGGGCATTCTACATTAGAGGTGACAGGAATGGCTCAGGATCAAAGCCCGGTCGAGCTTATGCAAGCCCAAGTGGATCGCCTGGCTGATTCTCTCGATAAGGCCCGCTTGGCTGAGTATGTGGACCTACAAACAAATACTCGTCGTTTGCTGTATCTGAACTTTGTGGCTGGGGTGGCTCGGGGCTTTGGCATGGCCGTGGGCTTTACTTTGGTGGGAGCGCTGGTGCTCTATCTCTTGCGCCAGATGGTGAGCATTCCTGTTCTGGGAGCCTTTATTGCCCAGATAGTAGACATAGTTACTCTACAACTAGGGAGGCACTGATCAGGATGCAGAATACCCAGGAGATTAAGACCCGGCTACAAGCGGAAAAAGAGCGACTTAAGCAGTTAAGCGGGAGAATTGAACAAGGTGGGCTTCAAGAACGGCAAAGCGATGTTATTGGAGAGCTGTCTCTCTACGACAATCATCCAGCCGATGTAGGATCGGAGACGTTTGAGCGGGGCAAAGACATTGGATTGTGGGACAATACCCGGCGGTTGTTAGCCCAAGTGGACCAGGCCCTAAGAAAACTGGCGAGCGGAACATACGGTATTTGCGATCAATGTGAGAACAAGATAGACCCAGGTCGGTTGCAGGTGTTGCCCTGGGCTACCCTATGTTCTGGCTGTCAGGAAAAAGAAGAAGCACAAGACTGGGACGGTACTCAGCGTCCGGTGGAGGAAGAAGTGTTAGCACAGCCGTTTGGCCGCACTTTTTTGGACAATACCGATTACACTGGTTTTGACGGAGAAGATGCCTGGCAGGCAGTGGCGCGCTATGGTACGGCTTCCGGCCCGCAGGATGTAGGCGGAGTGGACAGCTATAGCGATACCTATATTGATTCCAGTGAGCATCGGGGAGCCGTAGAAGATGTGGAAGAAGTAGTAATGGAGGACAAAGCTGAGCCTTTCGGCCGGGCTAAACCACGACCGGGAAAGAAATCTCGGCTTAGCTAATGAGCGAGAGGAGAACGGTAAGGGGGAGAACAATTGACCCAAATCTTCATCGGTGCCGGTATTATTGTGGCTCTAGACCAATTAACTAAGGCCTTGATCAGGTATTTCCTTTTGCCGGGTCAGAGTTGGCCTATTTGGTCCGGGGTATTTCACTTCTCCTATGTACAGAACCCTGGGGCGGCTTTTGGCCTGCTCAAGCATCAAACCGGTCTGTTGGTGGCAGTGACTGCTGTGGTGGTGGTGGCCATCTTGCTTTATGCCGGTCGTCTGGAACCCCACATGGTGTTACTTCGTTGGGCCATGATCTTGGTTTTGGGGGGAGCCGTTGGTAACCTAGTTGATCGATTACGTTTTGGCTATGTGGTTGATTTTCTTGATTTTCGCGTGTTTCCGGTGTTCAACGTCGCTGACACGGCTATTGTCACCGGTGTAGGCCTGCTGTTTCTGTACTTGCTTCAATCGGAGGGCAAACTGCTGTGACCACGAACCAAAACCTAGGTCCTAGGGAGTACCATCTCAAAGTGGAGCCTAATCAGAGCGGGCAGCGGTTAGATGTTTTTTTGGCCGCAGCGTTGGGCCCGGAGCTCAGTCGGTCGCGGCTGCAGCATCTAATTCAGATGGGGCGAGTACAGGTTCAGGGCAAAGCTCCCAAAGCCAGCTTACGTGTTTCTGGAGGCGAACAAATTATCGTTAAGGTGCCGCCCCCGGAGCCGCTGGCAGTAGTGGCGGAGGATAGGCCGCTGACCGTCATTTATGAGGACCAGTATCTGTTAGTCATCGACAAGCCGGCCGGCCTGGTAGTTCATCCTGCGCCGGGCCACCGCAGAGGTACCGTAGTGAATGCTCTACTGGCTCATTGTGGTGACAAACTGGCTGATATTGGCGGCAAGCTGCGCCCGGGGATCGTTCACCGCTTAGATAAAGACACCTCGGGTTTGTTGGTTGTGGCAAAAACAGAAGCTGCCCATCAGGGGCTGACATTGGCACTGAAAGAGCGCACAGTAAAACGGAGCTATCTTTGTTTAGCCCACGGCTGGATGAAACCGGACCAAAGCACAGTAGATGCTCCTATCGGGCGTCACCCTAAGATGCGACTCAAAATGGCGGTAGTACCAAGCGGGCGATCGGCCCGAACCTATTTTACCGTGTTAGAACGATTAGAAAACTACAGTTACCTTAAGGCCACCTTAGATACCGGGCGTACCCACCAGATTCGGGTACACCTAGCCTTTGTGGGTCACCCTGTAGTGGGCGATCCTCTCTATGGGCGGCGCCAAGGAAACCTGGGTCTTAAACGTCAGTTTCTCCATGCTGCTAAGCTAAGCTTTCTCCATCCGGTAACAGGGGAGGAGCTGGGGTTCTCCAGTCCGCTACCGGAAGACTTGATGGCGGTACTGAGCCGGTTAAGAGGCAAATGAAAGACCTGTCTGCAATAGGCAGTTCCTGGTACCACTGCCTGGGCATGTAAGTCGGCCTCTATAGCTGGTAAATCTTGACGGTACTGTTTGTTTTATGGTAGACTTATGTACATAACAGGTAAGCCTTAAGACTGGTCCCGTGAGGCTGGTAAGGAACGGAGGGAAGCCTTTCCTGCGGCCGCAGGAAAGGCTTTGGTAATAATTGGGGGTGGGGCCATCCATGGTGCTTAGAGAGAAGACGGTGTTAATGGATGCTGATGGTTTAAGAAGGGCGCTGACCCGGATTGCCCATGAGATCCTGGAACGAAACAAAGGCACTGCTAACTTAGTTCTGTTAGGCATCCAAACGCGTGGGTACCCGTTGGCTCTGCGTTTAGCGGACAAAATTCAGCACATAGAAGGTGTAGCCGTTCCGGTGAGTCACTTGGATATTACCGCTTACAGGGACGATCGGGAACCGCCCAGTTCGCCGCCGGTAAGTCTGACTGGGATCGACTTTAGTTTGGCAGGCAAAAGGGTGGTGCTGGTGGATGATGTGCTCTACACCGGTCGTACCGTGCGGGCGGCTATGGATGCAGTGATGGATCTAGGCCGGGCCAGCAGCATTCAGCTGGCGGTTCTTGTTGATCGCGGGCATCGGGAGCTTCCGATCCGGCCTGATTTTGTCGGCAAGAATGTGCCCACTTCGCGACGGGAACAAATAGCGGTATGGCTGAAGGAGACAGACGAAGAGGACAAGGTCGTGCTGATGGAAGAAGAATAGCGTCCCTTTAAGTCGGTCCTGTGTGGCCGGTAAGGGAAGAGGGAATGCCCTCCTTACCGGTTTGGAGCCGGCGAGGAGGGTCTTATATATATGGGTATGATATTAGTGAAAGGAAGGATGCTTTTTGCGGCCAATCATCGATGTTCACGAAAGGCTACCGTTGTGGGAGACAATACCTCTTAGTATTCAGCACTTGTTTGCCATGTTTGGCGCCACTATCTTAGTACCTATTCTAACGGGCATGGATCCTTCTTTGGCTTTGCTGGGCAGCGGACTGGGGACTTTTACTTACATTATTTGCACCAAAGCTAAAATCCCGGCTTACCTGGGCTCTTCCTTCGCGTTTATTGTCCCTATTCAGGTGGCTATTAGGAACTGGGGCTTGCCGGCAGCTTTGTTTGGCTGTGTTATGGCCGGACTGTTGTATGTGGTGGTAGCCGGTTTGATATATCGAATCGGTACTGTTTGGATAGATCGTTTACTACCGCCGGCAGTGGTCGGTTCGGTGGTTATTGTAATTGGCTTGGGTCTGGCGCGGACCGCAGTGGAAATGGCCGGCTTGTTACCTCCGCCTGGGGAGACGGTGCACTTTCTAAGTTCACCGGGCGTATGGACGGCCTTGTTTACTTTGGCCATGGCTATTATTGCTAACATGTACTTTAAGGGAATTCTAAACGTAATTCCCATCTTGATCGGGATCGTTTCCGGCTATGTATGTGCTTTTACTCAAGGTTTGGTGGACCTAACACCGGTTAGAGAAGCGGCTTGGTTTGCCGTTCCGCCCTTTGTTACTCCTCAGTTCTCTCTGCCGGCGGCATTGTTGATTGCTCCGGTGGCTGTTGTCAGTATTACCGAGCATATCGGCCATCTGTTGGTAACTAATAATATTGTCGGACGGGATCTGGGAAAGGATCCGGGGCTGCACCGCTCTATCTTAGGCGACGGCTTAGCCACCTCGTTGGCTGCTCTCTTCGGTGGTCCACCTAATACCACTTACGGTGAAAACATCGGGGTGATGGCGATCACCAAAGTGTACAGTGTTTGGGTGATTGGCTGGGCGGCAGCTATTGCCGTGGTGCTGTCCTTTGTGCAGAAACTAGGTGTGGTTATTCAGACAATCCCTCCGTCGGTGTTGGGCGGAATTTCCATCTTGCTCTTTGGCACCATCGCTGCGGCTGGGGTACGGATGTTAGTGGAAAGCCAGGTGGATTTTGCTGAAAATCGTAATCTTATCTTGGCCTCGGTTATTCTGGTTATCGGCATTGGCGGGGCAGAGATCAGCGTAGGCAATTTTACCGTGAGCGGTATGCCTTTGGCTACCATGGTGGGGATTGTTCTCAACTTGATCCTGCCGCCAGAACAACGCCAGAGCGCATAATCCACTGTTATAGCAAACCTGCGGAAAGCGGTTAGTGTTCTAACACGATTAAAGCCCTCAAGGCCGGCCTTTGAGGGCTTTAATCGTGCTCGGGTCCGGTGTAACGTAGACAGTCTGTTGCTGGCTATAGGTAACGAAACCGGGCCGGGCACCCCGGGGCTTTTTCACCTGGCGGCATCTGGTATAGTCCACTGGAACATTGGACGAGGCGCGAGCCCGGCTGTAATAGGCAGCCAGATGGGCTGCCTGTAGCAAAACGTCTTGGGGCGGCAGTTGGCCGTCCGGACACCGGATAATAACATGGGAGCCAGGAATGTTTTGAGTGTGAAGCCAGATGTCGTCGTTTTGAGCTAGCCGCAACGTTAGATAATCGTTTTGCCGGTTGTTCTTACCGACAAAAACAGCATAACCATCGATAGCAAAAGAAAGAGGCTTGCTGTCTGGACTCACCTTATCTTTGTGCAGACGGGATGTTGCTTCTTTCTTAATGTAGCCTTCTGTTGTAAGTTCGGCCTTTATTTCCTCCAGCTCTGGCAGGCTATCAGCTTCTTCTACAGCCAGTAACACGCTCTCAAAATAAGACAAGTCCGCTTGGTCCTGCTGTTTCTGATGCTGGGCCGCCGTCAGGGTTTTCTTAGCTTTGTTGTAGCGGGCAAAGTAGCGCTGAGCATTCTCCACCGGAGTCAATGCTGGATCAAGAGGAACCACAACTTGCGTTCCGGCCTCGGTCCAATCTGGGAGCTGCACTTCCGTGAGGCCGGCACTGGTTAGCTGATAAGCATAGGCCAGAAGCAGTTCTCCAAACTTTCGATACCGGTCAGCCTTTTTAGCGTTTTGGATAGCCTCAAAATGAAGGGCGAGCTTCTTTTCGACCCGTTCTATTTGGTGACGCAGTTTGGTCAGCAAGCTTTGCTGCAGGGCCGAGAACTGCACTTCCCTTTCTTTGGCCTGAAAGTAATAGTCTAAGGCAGCGCTCATGGTGGGAAAACTCTTAACCGACAAGCGGGCATAACGTACCAAGGGCAGAGGGGCCACGGACACGGCTCGACCTTCTGGTTCTAAGTAAACAGTGGGCTTAAACTCGGCCCGCCAAAGCGATTCCCTCAGGGTGCCTACTTCTCGCCACAACGGTCTAAGTTCTGTTTGGGTGGCGGACTTTATGTTGAGGGTATCCTCCAGGCCGGAGCGGACTACTAGCTCTTCAGCCCAGAGCGGACTAAGGCCGGCGATGGTTGCCAGCAATGCCTGAGCCGGGCGTCGGCCTCGTTGGCGGAGCTCCAAGTAGAATTCAAGTTCGGTGAGAGAAGATAGGTGCAGTTTGTTCTGCGGCGGTGGGCTCTTATACGGTAGCCCAGGCAGGACCTGGCGGTAGCGGCTAATAGCAGCGGAAATGGATTTAATAGCGTTGAGGATTATATTCTGTTTTTGGTTCACCACGATAATATTGCTGTGTCGGCCCATGGCTTCCACAATAAGAAGCAATGGTCGTTCGTCTCCGAGCTCATCCCGCGCGGCAAAGTGCAAGTATACGATGCGCTCACTTTCGGGTCGGGTAATACGTTCCAGCCGCGAGCCCTCCAGATGGCGGCGCAAGTACATACAGAATCCCGGTGGCTGGGACGGATTGGTGTAGGAAGCAGTAGTCAGGTGGCTTCGTGCCCTCTCCGGATGAGCTGAGATGAGCAAGCGCTTGTTACCGTTTGAGCCTCGCATAGTAAAGACCGTTTCCAACTGACTAGGCTGCTGGATCCGCGACACGCGTGCCCCGACCAAGGTTTCCAACTCAGCCATTAGGGCTGTTAAGGCAATAGAATCGAAAGCCATGCTGATCATCCTTTACACCAGTTTCCTTTTCAGTATACCTCCGCCCACAGAGAGGGTCAATTGAGGACGTGCTCCCGGGGCATGTTTTTCCTCCTGTGGGCATAGGGATTCTTTAGTAATTCCAGTACCTGAAGCTCGGAACCAGAAAAGGAGGCCAGCGCTTTGCAACCTTGGCATGCCCTATCGTTAAATGAGCTTCTGACTGCACTTAGAACCAATGCCACCACAGGTTTAGACCCTGTCCAGGCCAAGGCTCGTCTGTTCGACTTTGGCCCGAACACTGTTCCGACTCAGGGACCTAAGACCGCCTTCGAAGTGCTTCAAGATCAGTTCCACGATTTTATGGTTCGAGTCCTATTGGTGGCTGCGATTTTATCAGCTTTGCTTACGGAATGGAGCGATGCTTTAGCCATTGTTGCCATTGTAATACTAAACGCTCTGCTCGGATTTGTTCAGGAGTACCGAACGGAACGCTCGTTGGCGGCCCTGAACCAGTTAAGTACTCCCAAAGCTAGGGTTCGAAGAGGAGTCTTAGCAGCCGAACGGCCGGCGGCAGAGGTGGTACCCGGCGATCTAGTGATTCTAACTGCCGGGGACAGAGTTCCTGCCGATGCCCGCCTGGTGAAGTGTTGGGGTCTGCAATGTGACGAGTCGTCGCTTACCGGAGAATCGACACCGGTTAGTAAGAACGTATCTGTTTTGCCTGTAGAGACTGGGCTGGCTGAACGCCGCAACATGGTATTTGCTGGATCTTTGGCTACTCGGGGAAAAGCCGAAGCCATAGTGGTGGCTACCGGTGTAAAAACAGAAACCGGCCAAATAGCGCGTCTTTTAGGTCGGCGCAAAGAGGAGCAAACTCCATTGCAGCGACGGTTACACCATCTGGGGCAAGTACTGGTGGGCGCCTGTTTGGCCGTGTGTGCCGCCGTGGTCGCCTTGGGACTGAAGCGTGGAGGATCCGCTTTGGAGCTTATCATGGCTGGGATCAGTCTGGCCGTGGCCGCTATTCCGGAAGGACTGCCGGCAGTGGTTACTCTGTCTCTGGCGGTAGGCGTACAACGTATGGCTAAGCGACAAGCCATAATCCGTGTTTTGCCGGCAGTGGAGACTTTGGGCTGTGCGTCGGTAATATGCGCCGATAAGACCGGCACCATAACCGAAAACAAGATGACAGTGCGTGAAATCCGGGCTCAAGATCACCGTTTGCTGCTAACTCTAGCCGCTTTGTGTAACGATGCTTCCCTCAAACGACGAGACATTGAAGTTCTAGATCTATGGCGACGTCGCCGGGGCTCAGAGGATAGAATTTGGACAGCCGAAGGTGACCCGACTGAGGCGGCGTTGGCGGTGAAGGCAGCGGAGGCGGGCTTGGTGCGCGGGTTTTTGGAGCAAACTTACCCCCGCCTAGGGGAAGTACCGTTTGATTCTGAACGTAAGCGCATGAGCACGCTGCACCGCTTTGACGGCGGTATCCGGTTAGTGGTTAAAGGGGCGCCTGATATCGTGTTGGATCGTTGCTGCTCAGTCTATAATGGCCCCAAAAGCGTTCAGCCCTTGCGGGCTGAAGTCAAGGAAAGATGGCTCACAGAAAACGAGAATATGGCTTCCCGGGCGCTCCGAGTACTGGCTGTTGCTTATCGGGATCTGCCTGGTTTTAGTGGGCGCCCAAGCCCGGAATTGGAAAAGGAATTGACCCTGGTCGGGCTGGTAGGATTGAATGATCCGCCCCGACCGGGAGTGAAAGAAGCCATTGCTCGTTGTCAGCGAGCCGGGATACGTACTATAATGATTACCGGGGATCACCGGAGTACCGCCGTAGCTGTGGCCAAAGAGCTGGGCTTATCTTGGCAAGGCGGGGTTGCCACCGGCGCCGACTTGGATAGTTGGAGCCAGCTGGAATTAGAAGACCGATCTCGAACTATCAATATCTATGCTCGGGTCAGCCCGCGCCACAAGTTTCGTATTGTTCGTGCCCTCAAACGACGGGGAGAAGTAGTGGCCATGACTGGCGACGGTATTAACGATGCACCGGCCATGAAAGAAGCGGACATCGGTATAGCTATGGGGTGCACCGGCACTGATGTGGCCCGTGAAACGGCGGCCATGGTTATTGAAGACGATAATTTTACGACTATTGTCGCTGCGGTGGAAGAAGGGCGAGCCATTTACGATAACATTAGAAAGTTTATCCGCTATCTCTTATCCAGTAACACCGGTGAAGTAGTAACCATGTTCGTGGCCGCCTTGCTAGGGTTACCGTTACCTTTGTTGCCGATTCAAATCTTATGGGTTAATTTACTTACGGACGGCTTACCGGCGCTGGCTCTGGGCTTTGAGCCACCGGCTCAAGACATTATGGAGCGCCGGCCACGAAAGAAAAATGAAAGCGTGTTCTCCCGCGGATTAGCCAGGAAAATAATCGGGCGGGGATTGATCATGGGGTTGCTCACGGTAGCAGTGTTTATTCTCGGCCTCACAAGCGGTGATTTGGCTTTAGCCCGTACCTTGGCTTTTACGGTGCTGGTAATGCAGCAACTGTTTCATGTGTTGGAGTGTAGAAGCGAGAGTCGGTCCGTTTTTGAAGTGGGTTTATTAGGCAACCCTTATTTACTGTTGGCAGCGGCGGTATCTTTTGGTTTGCAGTTGGCTGTTTTGTACCATCCGGTCTTGCGCCAGGTGTTTGCTACGGTTCCGTTGACCGTGGAAGAATGGGGACTGGTAGTATTGGTGGCTGGTTTGGGTTTGTTAGGGCAGGGCCTGGTATGGGCCTTTCGGTGGACAGAACGGCGCCCGCTTGATATAATGGGTAATAATACTTGAAAGTAGGGTATAGAGCGTGCATTTTGCCAAATTCCACGGCCTGGGGAACGATTTTGTGCTTACAGAGGGATTGCCTGTTGCTGATGAGGAGAAGTTAAGAAAGCTGGCCCGGTGGATCTGCCACCGACATTTCGGTGTGGGTGCCGATGGGTTAATTCTAGTTCTCCCCGGTGTTAAGGCTCCATTTAGAATGCGGATCCTGAATTCGGACGGCAGCGAGGCTGAAATGTGCGGGAACGGGATTCGCTGTTTTGCCAAGTACGCCTACGAACGCAATCTTACGAAGGAGACGGAATTTGAGGTGGAGACCTTGGCTGGCGTTATTCGCCCCCGGTTACTTCTGGACCATGGACAGGTATCGGAAGTGTGTGTTGACATGGGGCGTCCGCGCCTTAAGGCTGCTGAAGTTCCGGTTACTGGGTATGGTGTCGGTCCGGTGATAAACGCCGAGCTGGCGGTAGATGAAACACGCCTGAGGTTTGCAGCTGTGTCCATGGGCAATCCTCATGCAGTGATAACCGTAAACAAAATAGACAACATCACCTGGCAGGAGCTGGGGCCTAAAATTGAGCAGCACCCAGCTTTTCCGCGCAAGACCAACGTGGAATTTGTCCAGCAGCTGGAACCGGACCGCTTACGGGTGAAAGTTTGGGAACGGGGAGCCGGTCCCACCCTAGCCTGCGGTACCGGTGCCTGTGCTGTAGTGGTAGCTCTTACCTTGACCGGCCAGGTGGATCGGAAAGCCTGGGTGGAACTTCCCGGGGGAGAGTTGTTAATTGAATGGGGTCAAGATGATCGCGTTTACATGACCGGCCCGGCTACCCATGTTTTTGATGGAGAGCTACAGTGGCCTGAGCAAGCTGATGGTTTCGTTTGATGTGAACTTGGTACCGCCAAGCGGTGCCGTCAATTTACACCAGGCTAAAAGGGAGGATACATATGATTAAGCGAGCAAAACGTATTGCTGCTGTTCCACCGTATCTATTTGCCGAAATCGATAAACTAAAGGCGCAAGCCAGAGCGCGTGGAGTCGATGTGATCGACCTGGGAATCGGTGACCCCGATCAGCCTACTCCCGGGCATGTGATCCAGGCGCTTAAGGAGGCAGCAGCCGATCCGGCCACTCATCGCTATCCGCCTTATGAGGGCTTGCCGGAATTTAAGCAGGCTGTGGCCGACTGGTATCGGGAGCGTTATGAGGTTGAGCTCGATCCGGAAACCGAAGTGATGGCGTTAATCGGTTCCAAGGAGGGAATTGCCCATATTTGTTGGGCCTTTGTTGATCCGGGCGACGTAACTTTGGTGCCTGACCCGGCCTATCCAGTTTATCGAACCGGTACTTTATTAGCTGGTGGGGTACCTTATACTCTACCGCTCCAGGCGGAAAACGATTTCTTACCTGATTACAGCTTGGTTGATTCGGAGACAGCGCAACGAGCCAAGTTGCTTTTTATCAATTATCCTAACAACCCTACGGCAGCAGTAGCAACACCGCAGTTTTTTGCTCAAACAGTGGACTTTGCTCGCCAACACGGTATAGCAGTGTGCCATGATTTTGCCTATTGCGAAACCACTTTTGACGGTTATCGGGCCCCGAGCTTTTTGGCTACACCGGGAGCCAAGGAAGTGGGGATTGAGTTCAACTCCCTGTCCAAGCCGTACAACATGACTGGGTGGCGAATAGGCTTTGCCGTGGGCAACAAAGATGTGTTGGCAGCTTTGTCGATAATCAAGACTAACGTTGATTCCGGTGTATTTAACGCCGTTCAATATGCCGGCATCAGAGCGTTAACCGGTCCGCAAGATTCTATTGACAGTATGAATCGCATCTACACCGGCCGCCGTGATGCCATAATTGACGGCCTCAACAGCTTAGGCTGGAAACTGCAGCCCACTAAGGGTACCTTTTATGTTTGGGCCCCAGTACCGGAAGGGTATACTTCTAAAAGCTTTGCCGCTTTGTTATTGGAAAAAGCAGGTGTTAATGTAGCTCCCGGTAATGGCTATGGCCAGTATGGTGAAGGCTTTTTCCGCATTGCCCTCACTTGCAGTGAGCAGCGCCTGAGAGAAGCTGTAGATCGGATGCGGCAACAGGGTATTTTCTTTGCAGGGAAGCGATAACGTGCAGAGCATGACTGGTTTTGGCCATGGCTTGGCCCAAGCTGGGGCTAGGACCTTCACAGTGGAGATACGCACCTTGAACCATCGTTTTGGCGAATATGTCTTACATTTGCCCCGCGAACTGGGCCAATGGGAGGAACGCATACGGCGTCGACTATCCACAGAGTTAGCTCGTGGGCGCGTCGAAGTTTGGGTAAACGTGCGCGGGGAGAGCTGGCCAAAGGAAGTGCGAGTGGACAGCGAACTGGCTCAGGCCTATCTGAAGGCAGCCCGGTGGTTGGGTCAGGAGTTTTCCTTGGACTTAGACGTTACGCCGGCTGTTCTCTTAGGTCTGCCGGAAGTCATTTCCTTAGAAGACCGCGAAGTGGACTTAGAGGCGTTGTGGCCGGCTTGCAGAGAAGCTTTGGACACGGCACTGGCGGATGTATTGGCTATGCGCCGGCGGGAAGGAGTGGCGCTGAAAGAAGACCTGCTGGGTCGGGTAACGGTAATTAGGCAACTTAGCTGCGCTATTCAATCCAAGGCGGCTGCAGTACCGGATCATTACCAGAATAAGCTTCGGGAAAGATTGGCTACAATAGGCACAGAAGGCATGGTGGATGAGGTTCGGCTGGCCCAAGAGGTACTTCTTATGGCCGAACGCGCTGACATCAACGAAGAAATAGTGCGGCTACTTAGCCATCTAGGGCAACTGGAGGCTGCATTGGAGCTGGAGGAGTCGGTAGGAAGAAGACTGGAATTCTTACTGCAGGAAGCTAACCGAGAGGTGAACACTATCGGTGCTAAGTCTCAAGATGTGGACATCAGCGCCCTAGTAGTGCAGTGCAAGGCTGAACTGGAAAAGATGCGCGAACAAGCCCAAAATGTGGAGTGAGGCTTTGATGGTCTTGCTCCGAAGGAGGATTTCCAAATGGCGATCAGACTTATCAACATCGGTTTTGGTAACATTGTTTCGGCCAACCGAATAGTAGCTATTGTAAGCCCGGACTCGGCACCGATTAAGCGCATTGTGCAGGAAGCTCGGGATCGGGGCATGCTTATCGATGCTACTTACGGACGCCGTACCAGGGCTGTGATTGTTATGGACAGCGACCATGTGATTCTCTCGGCTGTACAACCGGAAACGGTAGCCAACCGCCTCGGTGATCGGGCTCCTGTGACTGAGGACAGCAGTGACCATGATTAGGAGTGAGACCTATGCCCCAAGGCTTGCTTTTGGTAGTGTCAGGACCGTCCGGCTGTGGCAAAGGGACGGTCTGTGACTTATTACGGCAGCGCAACCGCGAGCTTATTTACTCCATCTCTGCTACCACCAGGAGACCCCGACCGGGAGAACAAGATGGGGTCAACTACTTTTTCCTTACCCAAAAACAATTTCAGAACCAGGTCAAAGAAGACGGATTTTTGGAGTGGGCTGAAGTTTTTGGCAATTTATACGGAACGCCGCGGGGGTGGGTGGAGGACCGATTGGCAAGGGGAAGGGATGTGCTGCTGGAGATAGATACCCAGGGGGCATTGCAGGTGAAAGCCAGTTATCCCGCTGGGATTTTGCTTTTTCTCCTGCCGCCCAGTATGGCTGAGTTAAAGCGGCGGATTGACGGACGAGGCACTGAAAACGCGGCTGAAAGAGAGCGCCGCTTTCAGGCGGCCAGACAGGAAATAGCTCAAATACGAAATTACGATTATCTGGTGGTCAATGATGAAGTAACCCAGGCAGTGCTCAAGATTGAGGCGATTTTACTGGCTGAGCGTAGCCGTATTAGGCGCTATGATCTACAAGAACTTAAGGCAATGTTGGGGGGATAAGCATGGAGGGACCTGATCTAGCCACGTTGCGCCAGCGTATTCCCAACAAGTATTTGTTGGTAGCAGCCACATCCAAACGAGCCCGTCAGCTAATGGGTGGGGCGGCTCCACGCCTGGACAATGCTCAGGGCAAACCGGTAGGTGTGGCTTTGCAAGAAATTGCCAGCGGGGTTATAGTCCCTGGAACGCCAGAAAGCGAGAGTAAGTAGAGGTGGCTACCATGAGCAATAAGACTGTGGTTCTAGGGGTTACCGGGGGAATAGCAGCCTATAAGGCGGCCCAGGTGACAAGTAGCTTGGTGCGCTTGGGGTTTACAGTCAAGGTTATCATGACCGAAGCAGCCACCCGCTTTGTAGCACCGCTCACTTTTCAGACTTTGAGTCGGCAGCCGGTAGTGGTGGATATGTTTGCTGCTCCTGAGAAGTGGGACGTGGCTCATGTGGCCTATGCTCAGGCGGCAGATCTTATTGTTGTTGCTCCGGCTACTGCTAACGCGCTGGCCAAATTAGCTTTAGGCCTGGCTGATGACATGCTCACAGCCACCGTGTTGGCCAGCCAGGCCCCGGTGCTGGTAGCACCGGCCATGAACAGCAATATGTACCTTAACCCTGTTGTTCAGCAGAACCTAGATTTACTCAAGCGGCGGGGCTTTCATGTGATAGAACCGGAGACAGGCTTTTTAGCCTGCGGCGCTGAGGGCCCAGGACGCTTAGCTGCTCCGGAGCGCATTGTCCAAAAGGCGAAGAGACTGCTGGCTTCAGAGCTCGATCTTAACGGCTGGCGGGTACTGATTACAGCCGGCCCGACTCGAGAACCGTTGGATCCGGTGCGCTATCTCTCTAATCGATCTACCGGACGCATGGGTTATGCTTTGGCTGCCGTGGCCGAGCAGGGCGGGGCCCAAGTGACTCTGGTCAGCGGACCTACTTCGTTGCCGGTACCGTTTGGGGTGAAGCGGATTGACGTAGTAACGGCAGAAGATATGTACCAGGCAACGAGGAAGTACTTTCCTGAGGCTACCGCTTTGATCATGGCCGCGGCAGTGGCAGATTTTCGGCCGAAACAATACAGCGCTGACAAAATCAAGAAGAAGACGAGCGAAAAACTAACCTTAGAGATGGAACAAACAGTAGATATCTTGAGCTCCATCGCTGATCTGAAACAACCGGGACAGATAACCATTGGCTTTGCCGCCGAAAGCTCTGATCTAGTCGCCCGTGCGCAGGAAAAGCTAAGGCGTAAACGGCTTGATTTTATTGTAGCCAATGACATTACCCGGAGCGATGCCGGTTTTGCAGCTGCTACTAACGAAGTGATTATTCTCTGGCCGGATGGCAAGAAGGAGCACCTACCGTTGGCTGCCAAGGAAGACATTGCAGTAGCCATTTGGAAACGGGCCAAAAGCGTGCAGGAGGAGCTGTTAGCTTCTTTCGAGAAGTAACCTCCTAAGGAGGAGTTGTTGTCCCTATGGCTAAGCTAGCGGCAGTGCTGGTCGACCTGGTTACGTCAGCGACAAACAAGACTTTTACTTACATTGTTCCGGACTCGCTCCTGGGCCAAGTCGGATGTGGAACCAAGGTACGGATTCCTTTTGGCCCTCGGGTTCTTGCCGGGTATGTGGTACCGGAGACACCGGAACCGGTGGAAAAGGTGCGGCCTATTTCAGCGGTGTTAGCTCAGGACTTGTTCAATGAAGAAGCTTGGCAGCTAGCACGCTTTGTGGCTGATCGCTATCTATGCCATCAGGTTGAGGCTTTGTATCTGGTGCTTCCACCGGGAACAAGTAGCGGATTATCTTTAGAACGACGGGTGGAGTATGTTGATCTGTTGTTACCCGAGCAGGAGGCACGCACCCTAGTCCATGCTCTAGGCCGCCGGGCACCGGCACAAGCACGGATAGTAACCGCACTTTTGAAAGAGCGACCGGCGGTGCGCCGAGAACTCTTGCAACGAGCTCCGGCCGCTGGCAGCAGCCTGAAGGCTCTGGTTTCCCGGGGTGTGGTTACCACCTGGATCGAGGTGGACCCTGTTTCCCAGCTAAGCTGCTTAGAGACTGCTGCCACAACAGCCGAACAACTGCCGGTACTTACAGAGGCTCAATCCAGATCATTGGAGCCGATTATGGAGGCTCTAGAGACGTATCGGCAGGAAAACTTTCTTCTCCATGGTGTGACCGGCAGCGGCAAGACAGAGATATATCTCCGAGTTCTGGCGGCGGCTTTGAAACAAGGACGCGGAGGGATAGTGCTGGTACCGGAAATTGCTCTTACCCCGCAGATGCGGGAGCGTTTTGTCCACCGCTTTGGACACAGAGTCGCTATTTTACACAGCGGACTGAGGGATCGGGAACGATACGACCAGTGGCAGCGCATCCGACAAGGGAAAGCCCAGATAGTAGTGGGTGCCCGCTCGGCTGTGTATGCCCCACTGGCGAAGATTGGTGCTATAATTCTAGATGAGGAGCATGAGACAGCATACAAGCAAGAAGAGAGTCCCCGCTACCACGCTCGGGAGGTAGCACTTTGGCGAGCTCGTAACCAAGGAGCGGTAACTATTTTAGGCAGTGCTACCCCGGCGGTGGACACCTACTATCAGGCCCAAAACGGTGGCTATCGCTTGCTCACCTTACCGGAGAGAATCGCTAAGCGCCCATTGCCCCAAGTTGAGATCGTGGACATGCGGCGCGAGCTGTTGGCCGGCAACAGAAGTATTTTCAGTCGACTGCTTCAGACGGAAATGGAAAGAGTTCTGGCTTGTAAGCAGCAGGCAATATTGTTTCTGAACCGTCGCGGACACAGCACCTTTGTGCTTTGCCGGCACTGCGGTTTAGTGGCCGAATGTCCGCATTGTGATCTAGCTCTTACTTTCCATAAAGTGGGGCGGCGTCTAATCTGCCACCATTGTGGTTATTCCGAACCCCAATACCACTTGTGCCCTAGCTGTGGTAGTAACTATGTGCGCGATTTTGGCTGCGGAACGCAGCGTGTTGTCAGTGAGGCCCGGCGCCTCTGGCCCAGGGCGCGGATTCTGAGGCTTGATGCTGACACCAGCGCTCGAACCGGGGCTACTGACGAAATCATCCATTCATTTTCCCAGGGAAGAGCTGACATCTTGGTTGGGACGCAGATGGTAACCAAAGGCCTGGACATTGCTCGTGTAACGTTGGTGGGCATTGTGAGTGCGGACCTGACTCTTAATCTGCCCGATCCTTATGCGGCTGAACGTACCTTCCAACTACTGGAACAAGTCGCCGGGCGTACAGGACGGGGTGAACTGCCGGGCCGAGCGATACTGCAGACGTACACTCCCAATCATGTTAGCATTACAGCGGCTCAGCGACATGATTATGCTGGTTTTTATCGGGTGGAGCTGGAGCGGCGAAAACGCCATCTGTATCCTCCGTTCGTGAAAGTGGTTTTAGTTCGTGCTTTGGCACCGAAAGAAAAGACAGCTATAGAGCTATTGCAGCAACTACTTAGTATGCTGCCCAAAGGGGAAGATGTAAGGATAGAAGGGCCGGCCCCGTGCCCGTTCCTGAAAGTAGGGAATAGATTTCGCTGGCAACTGATTCTCAAAGGTTCGGACCTAAGGCGACTTAAGAATCAACTGGCGGCAGCTTTGCCAACGCTGACTGCAGCCTGTCAGCGGGCCGGAGCGCGGCTTACAGTGGATGTGGATCCGCTGTCTTATCTGTAGCTGACTGAGCAAAGGAGAGGCATCAATGGGTGAAGGTGAACTTAATATTCGACTTTATGGAGATCCGGTGCTGCGGCAGCCAGCACAATCTGTGACCAAGATCAATGACCGTCTGCGCCGGTTGTTACATGATATGGCTGTTTCCATGTATGATGCTGATGGCGTTGGCTTAGCTGCACCCCAAGTGGGTGTATTATTGCGAGCAGTGGTTATTGATGTAGGTGAGGGGCTATTGACTCTTATTAATCCGGAGATCATAGCGGCAGAAGGTGAGGAGCTCGGTGTTGAAGGTTGTCTCAGTCTTCCGGGCTTGGTGGGGGATGTTCCTCGAAGTAGCAAGGTCACAGTCCGGGCCCTGGATCTTAAAGGTCGAAACCAGGAGATTAGCGGAGAGAACCTGCTGGCTCGGGCACTGCAACACGAACTGGATCATTTGGACGGCATCTTGTTCATCGACCGGGCTCAAAACATTCGACCCAGTGAAAGTGAAGAAGATAGAGGGTGATCGAGGTGCGTATTGTTTTCATGGGCACGCCTCAGTTTGCCGTGTCTACGCTCAAGGAGTTGATCCCGTCTGTGGTCGGGGTGGTTACGCAACCGGATAGGCCCAGAGGGCGGGGCCATCAGCTGCGGCCTTCGGCGGTGAAAGAGGCGGCAGTAGCCGCCGGCATTCCGGTCTTGCAACCACAACAGGTGAACAGCGATGAGTTTCTGGCCGACATTCGGGCATTGGAGCCAGATCTTATTGTAGTGGTGGCTTTTGGTCAGATCTTGCCTTCCGCGCTGCTAGGCATGCCTCCGCTGGGTTGTATTAATTTGCACGCTTCGTTGTTGCCAAGTCTGCGCGGCGCAGCTCCCATACAGCGCGCCATTATGAACGGTGATGTCATGACCGGGGTTACCACCATGTACATGAGTGAGGGACTGGACACAGGTGACATAATTATGCAGGCAGAGGAAAAGATCGCGCCTGATGACACGGCTGGCACGTTAGCAGTACGGCTGGCACAAAAGGGCGCTGATCTGGTTCGGCGTACTGTAAGGGCGATTGCGGAGGGAACTGCTCCCCGCCACCCACAAGACGATTCCTTAGCCAGTTGGGCCCCGCCGCTCAAGAAAGAAGACGAGATTTTGAATTGGGAACTGCCGGCCCCCATGGTAGCCAATCAGGTGCGGGCACTGAACCCGAAACCGGGGTCAGCCACGTTTGTGGCTGGGAACCGGCTGAAGGTTTGGCGGGGCCAGGTATCTGGACTGGCTTCTTTAGCAGGAAAACCGGGACAAGTATTGAAAGTACAAGGTGATAGCGGTATCTTGGTGGCTTGTGGGGAAGGGGCAGTAGTTATCCAAGAAGTACAACCTGCCGGCAAACGTTCCATGACGGCGCCGGCCTATGCTTGTGGGTACCGTGTACAGCCAGGGGATGTTTGGGGCTAAGGGAGGGGAAGGCCTGTGGCCAAAAAGAGATTGATCTTAAGTCTGGCTTTGGGTTTTGCCATTCTGTTGGGCCTGTTGGCCGGCAGATTATGGTACGTTTCTTTTTATGGATTAGATAAACTCTCGCGCTATGTCTTTTTCGGCCTCGGGCTGACTTTTTTCCTCTTTGTAGTCACGGTTTTGGTCGGTGTGGTGGGAGTTGTCCTCATAATTCTCTGGCACCGTCCAATCCCGGTTCTTGATCGTCCGGTTAGCATCCTTATCACCCGGCTGTTACCGTTGTCTATGCAGGTGGGACGTTTCTTTCACGTTACCAAAGAGAAGTTGGAGCGTTCGTTTATTGAGATTAACAACAATTTAGTGCGGGCGCGAAAAATTAAGGTGGCACCCCGGCAACTGCTGGTACTGGCTCCTCATTGTCTGCAGTATTCAGGCTGCGAGTATAAGATTACTGCCGATGTAAGCAACTGTCATCTTTGCGGCCGCTGCCAGATCAAAGACCTATTGTTGTTAGCTCGAAATCTAGGCGTGGGGTTGGCTGTGGTCACCGGCGGAACCCTGGCGCGCAAGAAGGTGCAGGAATTAAGACCTGACGCCATTGTGGCCGTAGCATGTGAGCGGGATCTATCCAGTGGGTTACAGGATGTGTATCCGCTGCCGGCATTCGGGGTGTTGAACGAACGACCCAATGGTCCTTGTGTGGATACCAAGGTGGATCTGGAGCGGCTAAGACAGGCCATATTGTATTTTATCGAACCGGAAGCCGAAACCTTGGGGGTGAATTAGTGCTACTGTTATTGTTTCTCATCTTGCTAACTGCGTTTTTCCCTTGGCTGCTTTTCCCGCTGGTGTTGTTTTTCTTGTTTAATCTGCTAATGATACCGTTTGGTTTTACTATCCGTTCCATGTGGAATTTGCTTACGGTTCCAGGGCAGCTGGTACGTGTAGCCTTTAACCCTAATCTTAGAAAGAATCATGCTCTTGAACATGCAACCATCAATGTTATTGAAGAACAGTTTGGCTCCCGGCAACTGTCTGGATATGCGGCTGAGGACGGATTTTATATATTCGGAGCTGTGGATCCTGGTATTCTGGAGGCGGCAGCCCGAGCCGGACATGGCCGTTTGTTGGCGGGGGAAAGAGAGTTGGTGGTTCACCGACGTTGCGGTACTACTATTGCGGCAGCTAATTTCATCTCGTCGGCGGCTTTCCTCGGTTTGTTATGGGCCACGCGTCATTTTACCTTCCTTAACGTGATGGTGGCTTTGGCAGTGGCCAATTTAATCGGCCCGTTGTTGGGTACAATGTTACAGAAACATGTTACTACGTCCTGGGACGTGCGTGATCGGGAGATTAGTGGTATTGAGTACAAGTGGGAACGGCCGGCGTCGTTCTTTGGCGGCTGGGTGGCGGTACCGCAGCAGTTTTTCGTGAGGACACGACGCCTTTACTAGCCAAAAGACAGAACAAAAAGGTGGTGGAGAATGGCTGAAGACAAAACTGCTCGCGACGTAGCCCTAGAAGTGCTGCTTAGGGTAGAACAGACAAGATCGTATGCTAATTTACTGTTAGCGCCGGCTTTAGCCAAGAGCAGTTTAAGCTCTCGCGACCGGGCTCTCACCACCGAGTTGGTGTATGGGACAGTCCGAACACTTGGCACTTTGGATTGGGCGTTGCAGGAACGGAGCAACATGCCCTTGGCTAAACTGGATCCGCCGGTGCGGGCACTAATGCGGCTGGGGGCTTACCAGCTTTTGTTTACGCGGATACCTCCTGCCGCGGCCTGTTTTGAAGCTGTGCAGCAGGCGAAAAGAGTCAGTCATGAGGGTAGTGCCCGCTTCGTTAATGCTGTGCTCAGGCGTCTGGCCAGGGAACGGAGCCGGTTAGAGTTCCCCGATATAGATGAGGAGCCGGTGCGCCATATAGCGCTAAAATACTCTCATCCTGAATGGCTGGTCCAAAGATGGTTAGAACGCCTAGGGTTAGAAGATACTTTAGAGCTCTGTCGGGCCGATAACCTAGTGCCTCCGCTTTGCTTGCGCGCCAATTTGACGCGGACAACCAGATCGGAACTGATTGTGCTGCTTAAGAGGCATGGTTTGGTTGTGTCTCCGCGCCATAAGGTGCCGGAGGCGCTGTATGTAGAAGGATCTGGCATGGTAGAAGGGCTGCCTGGTTTTCAGGCCGGGTTGTTTACGGTGCAGGACGAAAGTTCCATGTTAGCCACGCATGCCCTGGCGCCCAAGGCCGGGGAACGATTACTGGATGCTTGTGCCGGCCCAGGCGGCAAGACGACCCATCTGGCAGAGTTTATGAACGATCGAGGTCAGATTCTGGCCCTGGATATTCACCCCCATAAACTCACTCTAGTCCGAGAGAATGCCGCGCGGCTGCATCTTGACTGCATCAACACCAGAGAAGCTGACGCTCGCCGATTGCCACCGGATCTTAGGGGGGCGTTTACCAAAGTGTTGGTGGATGCACCATGCTCAGGAACAGGAGTACTCAGGCGGAGACCGGATCTGAGGTGGCGTAAGACGCCGGAGGAGCTTACGAGTTTGCCCAAGATGCAGCTTAAGATACTCGTCGGTGCCAGTGAAGCCTTGGCTGTTGACGGGACTCTCTTGTACAGTACGTGTAGCCTGGAGCCGGAAGAAAACATGGAGGTTGTGACCGCGTTTTTAGCGTCACGACCGGAGTTCGTTTTGACTGACTTAAGACCTACACTGGGGGAATTCATCCAGGAACCGACACTAAGGCAGGGCTTTCTGCAGCTATACCCACATAAACATGAACTGGACGGGTTTTTCCTGGCCGGTCTCAAACGGTGCCAAGAGGGGAAAAACCATGACTAAGTTAGAGCTGAGGAATCTTAGCTTTGGTGAGCTCCATGAGCTGATACGTTCCTTCGGAGAACCGCCCTATCGGGCGGACCAGATTTACAACTGGTTGTACAGACACGTGGTCCTGTCTTTTGAGGAAATGACGAATCTGCCGGCTCAGTTGCGCTGGCAGCTAACCGAAGAGACTACCTTGGATAGTATCCGTGTGCGTGAACGCTATTGCTCCTCCGACACTGATACGGTGAAACTGCTATTCTCGCTGGTTGACGGCCAAGCAGTGGAAGGGGTTTTGCTTCGGTATCGCCGCTGGTTCAGTGCCTGTCTTTCGTCCCAGGCCGGTTGCCGGATGGGTTGTGCTTTCTGTGCGTCTACCTTGGGAGGGCTGGCTCGCAATCTCACCGTAGGTGAAATGACTGGGGAACTAGTGCATTTGGCCCGGGAAGCGAGACAGCTGGGGGGTGACGTTCGGAGCTTAGTGCTCATGGGCACCGGTGAACCCTTAGACAACTATAAGAACGTGCTGAAATTCTTGGCTCAGGTTACCGAACCCCATGGCTTTAATCTAAGTTATCGTCGGATCACGCTTTCCACCTGTGGTTTGGTACCGGGTATTCGCCGTTTGGCCCAGGAGGAGCTGCCGCTCACTCTAGCCGTGTCGTTACACGCTCCTACAGACGAGCTTAGAACCGAGCTGATGCCCATTAACAAAGTGTACCCGCTGGAAGAACTTATGGCTGCTTGCCGTGAGTATACCCAGATTACCGGTCGTCGCCTTACCTTCGAGTACGCTTTGCTGGTTCAGGTAAATGATTCGCTTAACCATGCCCACCAATTGGCAAATTTGATCGGTGGATTGCCGTGTCACGTGAACCTTATTGCCTTTAATCCGGTTCCGGAGCGCGGGTTTAGGCGACCTGAACCTAGTCGAGTAGAAGCCTTTTATCAAGTGCTGCAGGAAAGAGGCGTTTCTGTTACTGTGCGGCGCGAGCTCGGCCGCGATATTGCGGCTGCCTGTGGTCAGCTCAGGCGGAGGGTGCTCAGAAAAAGGACGTCGAGAGCATGACAGGTTTATGGGAAAAACTAGTCAACAGATTTCGCCATGCCAGGTACCGGCAGCAACAGAAAACCTTGCCCCAGACCATCTGGCTGCACCTGGTGGCTGCCCTGGAAGAAAGCGGTAAGGGCATGGCTTTGCGTCCCAACTTATATCAAGTAATGATACCGGCCTCGGATTATGATCTGCTACGGCCGCTAATTGCCGATTTGGAAGTGGAGTTAGCGGGCAGATTGGCGACAGAGGCCCTTAAGCGGGGCTATCATCTTACCGGTGCCGCTGGAGTGAAGATTGTTGTCGGGACGGTAAACACAATGCGGGTTAAGACCCAGCACGTGTCGGAAGCACCGGCAGAGGCAGATAATGACACTACGGTTATATTTCGCTTATCGAAGCGGAAGAAACAGTCGTCGTTGCCGTCACGCCAGCTGGTGGTGCTCACTGGACCTGATCGAGGGAGTATCTTTACCCTTTGGGGAACCGAGGTATTAATAGGACGAAGTGAGACTAATCATATAGTGCTTCACGATGAGGGTGTGTCTAGGGTACATCTTAGAATCTCGTGGACTGACAACGAAGAATATATTGAGGATCTGGGCAGCCTCAACGGTACCTGGGTAAATGGATGCCCCGTGCTGGGACAAAGGCGGCTCGAAGAGGGAGACAAGATAACATTGGGTTCCACGACCCTGGAGTACCGGGGGTGAAGATGTGGACGTAATTCGTCTGGTAGTCCAAATAGTGTTTCTTAGTTTCTTTTACTGGTTTATACTGTCGGTGGTACGGGCCATGGAACGTGATATAGCCAACCAAAGAGAGGAAGACGCCAAGAGGCCATACCGGACTTCAGGGCGGGGAGGTGACTGAAGTGCTGGCAGGATGGGCACGGACAGATGCAGGTAAGGTCCGATCAGGCAATGAAGATGCGTTCTGGCTGGGGGGAGAAGAAAACTGGTATTTGGCTCTGGTAGCTGACGGAATGGGCGGTCACCAGGCTGGAGAGGTAGCAAGTCAGCTCGCTGCCACTGTGATTCAGCAGTATGTTACGGCGCAAATGGAAAACCAGGCTCAGAGCAAGAAGACAGTGCCCGTTCACCTGGCACTTCATGCTGCGGTGCAAAGTGCAAACAACCAAGTATTTCTTCGCGCCCAAGACAACCGCGGTTTGTTCGGTATGGGCACAACAGTTACCGCCCTGTGCTTGCTTGATGGGACAGCAGAAATAGCCCACGTAGGGGATAGCAGGGCTTATTTATTCCGGGGAGGAAAGCTCCGTCAGTTGACGGATGACCATTCTTTGGTCCAGGAGTTGGTTAATATGGGATCCATATCCTCGGCCGAGGCCAGACATCATCCTAAGCGGCATCTTTTGACCAGAGTCTTAGGCACTGCCCCCGATCTGTCCATTGATCGGGTTTGGTTACCGACTATGCCTGGGGACTTATTTTTGCTCTGCACCGACGGGCTCACCGGGGAGCTTGCCGATAGTGAAATCGAAGCTGTACTGAAGTCTTTACCGCCGTTGCAAGCAGTGGAGGAGTTGGTTCGACAGGCTTTGGAGCAAGGCGGCCATGACAACGTTACCGCGCTGTTGGTGCAAGCAGGTGATCAGCCGTGATCCAGGGTCGACCGACGGAAAGCTCACTGCTTTGGGGGGCGTTCTTATTGGGGTGGCTGGCCTTCTTCTTGTCCTGGTTGGCAGCCCCGGTGTGGGAGCCACAGGCTTTGTTGTACCCGGCTGCGATCACACTCGCGCTGTACTTGATTCATCGTAGCCTAACAGCCATGGGATCGGCTGCTGACCAACTGCTGCTCCCTCTGATAGCAGTGCCGCTTTTTTTGGGAGTAGCTATCTTATACCGCTTGGATCGGTCCAGTGCCTTCTGGCAGGTGGTTTGGGTTCTTGCCGGCTTGATTATCTTACTATTACTACAAGTCGTTCCTAATATTAGGGGATGGCGCTCTTATTGGGGTGTACTATTGCTGCTGGGGCTGGGATGCCTGGCGGTTACTCTGGTGTATGGAACTGAAGTGCACGGAGCCAAGATATGGCTCCCAGTTGGGCCCGTGAAGTTCCAGCCGTCAGAGCCGGCCAAGATCTTGTTGTCGTTAGCGTTAGCAGGCTATCTATGTACCCGGAAGGAGCTACTTTTGGTCCGTTCTTGGCAATTAGGAGGGCTGAGACTTCCTCATCCCATTTACTTTGGGCCTTTGACAGTAGCCCTGGCGCTGGCTTTGTTACTCATGGTGGTGCAACGAGATTTAGGTACCGGATTGCTACTGTTTGGACTATTTGTCTGCGAACTATACGTAGCTGCTCCCCGCTGGGATTACTTACTGCTGGGATTTCTGGCCTTAGGGGTCGGTAGCGCCATCAGCTATCGGCTGTTTGATCATGTGCGGATCCGGTTCGACATTTGGCTTTCTCCCTGGGAATATGCCGGTGAACAAGGTTATCAGCTGGTACAGGCTTTGCTTGGGACCAGTGCCGGGGGTCTTCTGGGAGCCGGTTTGGGACGAGGGTGGCCAGGGCTGATCCCAGCTGTTACTACGGACCTTACTTTTGTGGCCTGGTGTGAGGAAACCGGGTTGGCCGGTGCCATTGCCCTGCTTCTTATTTACATGCTCCTGATGCAGCGAGGGTTTAAAGCAGCCCTGAGCACAGATGACGATTTCTTAACCTTGGCCGGGGTGGGGGTAACCAGTTTATTTGCGCTTCAATCTTTGGTTATCTTAGGTGGCGCACTGCGACTGATCCCTTTGACCGGTGTTACCTTGCCGCTGTTTAACTATGGGGGTAGTTCGCTGGTGAGCTCGCTAACCGGTTTTGGTTTCCTACTACGCTTGTCGAGCGAGGGGGAGCTAAATGCGAACTAACATTCAGAAGTTACTGCGGTTGTTTATCACCGGGTTTTTACTTGTTATCTTAACTTTAACCAATCTCACGGTTTTTCAGCGTGATAAGCTCATGGCTTCACCGTATAATAAACACCGAATTTCTGGCTGGGATAGCCAAAGTAGGCGGGGAGGAATTTATGACCGTCATGGCGAAGTTCTAGCAGTCACAGAGAAAAAAGGCGGCTTGCGTCGCTACCCTTTGGGAGATACCCTGGCCCCTGTGATCGGGTATATTGATGCCAACATAGGTGCGGCCGGACTGGAAGCTCGTTACAGTGCCGAGCTCAGCGGTCGGCCGCTATTTTGGGCCGCACTGGGATTGAATTTTCCGTTGGCGCTGGCAGGCGAAGACCTAGTACTCACCATCAGCACTGAATTGCAGCAAGAAGCTATGCGCTATTTAGCCGGCCGCCGGGGTGCCGCCGTAGTTTTGGATCCCCGTTCCGGGGCTGTGTTAGCGCTGGCCAGCCAACCTTCGTTCGATCCGGTTCATCTTGCGGCTAAGTGGGAGAATGTCCGCCAAGACTCGGCTGCTCCTCTATTGAATCGAGCCACGCAAGGTTTATACCCGCCGGGCTCAACCTTAAAACTAGTAACGTTGGCTGCTGCTTTAACTCGCCGAACCGACCTGGTCAACAAGGTTTACCATTGTTCCGGCAAACTGGCATTGCCCGGGTATACAATACATTGTTCTCAGCCCCATGGTGAATTGGACTTAGCCTCAGCGCTGTCAGTGTCCTGCAATGTTACTTTTGCCCAGCTAGGGATTGAATTAGGCAATGGTAGCTTGGCTAAACAGGCGGAGCGAGCCCGGTTCAACCGCAATATACCGCTCGAGTTACCGCTGGGCGTGAGTTCATTTCCACCGGGCAAAGCAGGGGAGGGCGAAACAGCTCAGCGGGCTATCGGTCAAGGCCAGGTTTTGGCTACCCCTATGCAGATGGCATTAGTAACGGCTGGCATTGCTGGGGGAGGGGTTATTTGGCGTCCCTATCTGGTCCAAGAGCGACACTTGGGTGGAAGGATCATTGCTCGGACTCAACCGGACAAACTGGCTCAGTTTGTCTCGCCCGAGGTGGCTGCGGCCATAACCAACATAATGACCGAGGTGACCAAGCGGGGCACCGGCACCGGAGCTGCTTTATCCGGGGTAGAAGTAGCCGGCAAGACTGGCACCGCCGAAAACCCCCACGGCGCTCCCCACGCCTGGTACGTAGGTTTTGCTCCGGCGGACAAGCCGAAAGTAGCGGTGGCGGTGGTGGTGGAAAACGCCGGCAGCGGTGCGGCGGCAGCGTTGCCTTTGGCACGGAGATTGTTAGAATTGGCCTTAAAAGAGGTGAGCTAAGTGTCCCAGATGCTGGCGAATCGGTACGAATTAATGGAGAAGATTGGCGAAGGCGGTATGGCCGTAGTATATAAAGCCCGCTGCACTTTTCTGGATCGCTGGGTAGCGATCAAGATTTTGCGTGATCAATACGCCAACAACCCTGAGTTTGTAGACCGTTTTCAGCGGGAAGCCAGGGCGGCGGCACGACTGGCCCACCCTAACATTGTTTCTATTTACGACGTGGGCGAGGACCAGGGCCGCCATTTTATCGTTATGGAGTATGTACAAGGTGAAAACTTGAAAGACTACTTGTCCAGGCGCGGACCGCTGGCACCACAGACTGTGGCCGAGATGGGACAGCAGGTGGCGGCAGCGCTGGCTCACGCTCATTGCCGCGGTATTATCCATCGCGATATCAAGCCCCATAACCTTTTGGTCAGCCCTGAAGGTCAAGTAAAAGTGACGGATTTTGGCATTGCCCGGGCGGCAGCGGCTTCCAGTCTCACCGAAACCGGGGTAGTGCTGGGATCGGTGCATTACTTTTCCCCCGAGCAAGCACAAGGCGGTGCCGTGGATGCTCGGTCCGATATCTATGCCTTGGGTGTGGTGCTGTATGAGCTGTTGACTGGGGTACCGCCGTTTACAGGGGACTCGCCTATTGCTATTGCGCTGAGCCATTTGGATTCTGAGCCGCCAGCGGTGGCGGAACTTTGTCCCTATGTACCCGAAGATCTGGAACAGGCCATCATGAAAGCAATGGCCAAGGATCCGGCCCATCGCTATCAAACCGCCGGGGAGCTGAATCGGGCTTTGGCTCCAGCTGCCAGCAGGACAGGGGCTCAGGAGGAGCCGACCCGTGTTCTTACTGCTGTACCTGGGCGGGAAAAAGCCACAGCGACGCGTAACCGACCAAAGCCCAACCGCCGGTCTACAACCTGGGTGGTAGCCACGATCCTGTTGCTGTCTGTTCTAACCGGAGCCTTCTTATGGTTCCGCTACTACTTCTTAGTGCCGATAGTAGAGGTGCCCCCGTTGTTGGGATTACAGGTGGAAGATGCCCGTCTGCTGCTGGCAGAAAAAGGTTTAGACTATTACGTGCTGCGGGAAGTATACAGCGAAGAAGAAGCAGGCGTAGTAGTAGATCAGGAACCGAAACCGAGTTCAATTAGAAAAAGCGGTGTCGGCGAAAAAGTCGGCCTGATTGTTAGCAAAGGCCGTGAATTGGCCCAGGTACCTGATGT
>DURJ01000152.1 GCA_012837285.1 Bacillota bacterium | reverse complement strand
TTTTTAGCCACCGACAAGCCCGTCAGTAAGTTGTCCGTATACCGATCCTGCATAATCTTGGACATAATGTCGTCGGCTGTCTCGTCCATAACTCCGCGAAACAAGTCTCCCGCCCATTTGATGACCACGCCAATCCTGCCTCCCTTTAGTTTCACAATGCAAATAGGATTCAGCCGACTTTATTATGTGCTCTTTTGGGCCGGAGCGGCATGGTACATATTGCCACCCGACGCGAGGCGTCTTAAGTTGTCGCTGCTGCTGGGAGACCGGAAAAGATTATCGATCCACCAGATTAAAACCGGGCAGTCAGCCCGCAAGGACGACTGCCCGGTTTTGTTTAACCGCCGCCTACTAAAGGAAAGATAGCTACGGTATCATTTGGGCTGAGCTTTGTTTTCAGACCTTCCGGTAAGTGTTCCAGGTGGCGGCCATTCACCAAGATAATAGCTTCATCACTAACGCCGTCGGGGCCATAGACCGCCTGGTGGAAACGAGACCTATGCTCTAAGGCCAGTTGCTCCAGCAACTCTTGCAAGGTGCTTGCGGCCAAGAAGGTTTCCTTTTCGCCGGTGATTTTACGGATGGTGGCAAAAAAGCGTACCGTTACCACTTAAGCCAGTCCCAACTCGGCTAGTTTTTGCTCGGTGGGAATGCCGTCGTCACTCCAGCCACGCACCTGGTAATACTCCGGTAGCATCTCGGGTAACTTACTCACTTTACCCTTGTTGGGACCGGTGGGGATAGGTTCCTCCAACATGCGCGGCGGTAAGGTGTCGTCGGCTGCCGTTAAGCCGGCTGCCAGGTTAAATAGCCGCTCAAAATTCCAGATCCGATCGCCGCAGTGCATAAACTCATCCACCGAATAGCTAATACCGGTGGCGGCGCTAAGCATGGCCGCAATCTCAGGTCCACCGATGGCAAAGGTGGTAAACAAGCAGATCCCGCTGGAATCCAGGGCAGCGGTAAGATCCTGGAACGTCTTCAGCCAAGCCGGCTTTTCGGCCGTGCTGTCGGGATCCAGCTTCTCCGGTATGCCCAGTACTTCCGGAGAGGTCAGGTAGCCGCGCACATGGCAGCCGCCACGGTTGGAAGTAGCATACTCCAGACCCATACCTTGGACTCCCCGCGGATCATAAGCCGGCATCTCTTGCTTCTTTACACTCATGGATAACTCGGGCCGCCCGTATTTGTCCGCCAAGCGATATGATCCCGCCGCCAGCTCAGCCCCGAAACCACGCTTGTACCCAGTGTCTTCCGTAAGCTTCACTATGGCCTCGGCGTTGCCAAAGTTCAGCCTAATGCCGGTGGTTTCTTGATCAATTATGCCTTCCTCGAACAGTTCCATAGCACAAGCAATGGTACTGCCCATGGTAATCGGATCGATGCCTAGCTGATCACAGAGGTTATTGGCTTTAATGATGGCATCCGCGTCATCTACTCCGCACTGGGAACCATATGCCCAAGTAGCTTCGTATTCCGGTCCTTCGCCGGTGTGAGCCCAGGGACCGCTCTTAACAGCGGTGACCCGACCGCAGGAAATCGGGCAGGCAAAGCAAGCCGTCTTACGCACGTATTTAGTCTCGGCCATGGTCTCGCCGCTGATCTTGTCAGCCGCCTCGAAGTAAGCGGTGCGGAAGTTGTTGGTGGGTAAGGATCCGACTTGGTTTAGGATATTAATCAGCACGTTGGTACCATAGGTGGGCAAGCCGCCAGAAGTAACCGGGTGGGCAGCCAGTTTGGCCCTGGCATCCTGCACCGCTTCCCGGAAGGCTTCCTTATCTGATATCTTCACCCCACCAGTGCCACGTACTACCACTGCTTTCAGGTTTTTCGAGCCCATAACTGCACCTACGCCGGTTCGACCGGCAGCGCGGTGCTTGTCATTGATGATCCCAGCAAAAAGAACCCGTTTCTCACCGCCGGGACCGATACAGGCCACCTTAGCTTCCGGGTCAGTCTCCTCCAATAACAGATCCGTGGTTTCACCGGTGAGCTTACCCCACAGGTGCTTGGCACAACGAAGCTCTACTTTATCGTTGTAAATCCAGAGATAGACCGGTTGCTCTGCCCTTCCCTCCACAATGACTAAATCGTAGCCGGCATACTTCAGCTCCGGCCCAAAGAAGCCGCCGGAGTTGGAAGCAGCAATAGTGCCGGTGAGCGGTCCTTTAGTGACCACATTGTAGCGTCCGGCCGATGGAGCCAGCGTTCCCGTAAGAGGGCCGGTAGCGAATAACAGCTTGTTTTCGGCTGACAATGGATCTACGTTAGGATCGATCTCATCTGCCAGTATCTTCTCGCCCAACCCCCGCGCCCCGATAAACTGTTGGGCTAGCTTTGTGTTCAGAGGTTCAGTGCTAACTTTCCCGCCGGTGAGATCCACTCGCAGTACTTTTCCTACCCAACCGTACATTAGGACTGCACCTCCTCAACCAGTTTGGCAAACTTGGCGGAATAGGCTTTTTTCCGTCCCAGGGTAGCGGTGTCCTGAGCTACGTACTCAATAGCCTTGTTCAAACACCAACGGGCACATTCCGGCTCACCGTTACAATAATCGCATTTTACCGCTTGTTTTGCCGTGATACTGTAATTGATGTTACCGAAAGGACAGGCCATCACACACATACGGCAGCCGATACATTTGTCTCCGTCCACCGACACCAAGCCACTGTCTGCATCTTTAGAAATGGCGCCCGTCTTACAAACCGACATACAGTACGGCTGGTCACATTGCAGGCAGGTCAACGGCACTGATACACCGGCCCCAAACCTGAGTACCGATATTCTGGCTGCCGCCGGCCGAAACTCGTTCTCGTTCTTGAACGAACAGGCCAGCTCGCAACTGCCGCAGCCTGTGCAGCGTTCCGGGGAAATCAGCAGAATGTTACTCATGACCTTCTCCTCCCCTTAAAAATTTGTACCTGTGCATAAATTGGGAACTAACAGATTTCACCTCCTTACCTATCTAATGATCAGCACCGCCGGCCCAAAAAGGTCTCCGCCTCGGCCCGTTGCCGGCAGCGCGGACAAAGCTTATCATCTATCTCCCGACCGAGCTCCCGACGAACCCAGGCCAGTTGTTCACGGGTTGCAAAGGCTGTGCCACAACGTTCGCAGCATACCAGCTCGAAGGTCCGCCCCCAAATCTTTCTGGTGCCCCCTTCTTCTACTACCTCTATGGCTCCAGTAGGGCATACGGCAGCACAAGCAGCGCAACCGACACAATCTTCCGGCAGGTCGTTAAACGGTGGGCCCACTTCTTTCTTCTGTCCTCGGAAACCGGTTCCAATGGCATTATGCCCCTGTAGAGCACAAGCTCGCACACAGCGCAAACAGAGAATGCATCTTTCGTGCTCAGTAGGTAAGCGCTCTAAGCTTTTGACTCCGTAGCGCGCGGCTAACTCTTGGACTGCTTGGTTCTCACCATTGCGAGCCAGCAGCAAAGTTAGTAAAAACTGACGGGCAGCCTGAACACGGGAACTATCTGTTTCCACCTGGGACGCCCGCTCTGCCGGATAAAGGCAAGACGTTACCAGACGGGTACGGCCACGTTCCTTCACCTCTACAACACACAGCCGACAACTTCCCCACGGCGTAAGACCCTCGTGGTCGCATAAAGTTGGTATGTCAATGCCTTGCTCTCGAAGAACATCTAAAAGACGCTTCCCGGGCTGGGTAAACGCTTGCTCACCATTGATGACTAGGCGAACTTCATCAGTCATTTGTTTCGCCCCCTTATGCACGCGAGCTTACGGATTCTGTCTTGCAGCATCTCCATTTTGCTTTTCTTAGAAGCTTTCGGCGATACCGGTGGCATTGCTTTAATAGCATCAAAACGGCAGACATCAACGCAACTTCCGCAGCGGGTCCAACTTGGAATATCAATAGTATGAACAGTCTTAACTTTGCCCTTAACACTATCTGTAGGACACACCCGACTGCAGGCACCACAACCTTGGCAACGCTCCGGATCCACTTTGTACACAAACAAGTGTCGGCATACTCCGGCCTGGCAAAATCCGGCTAAATGTTCCTCGTATTCCTGATGGAAATATTTAAACGTTGACAATACTGGATTAGCAGCAGTCTATCCCAAGCCGCAAAGGGCTGTATCTTTTAATCCTTGCGCCAGTTCTTCTATAAGCTCAATATCTCCTGGGTGTCCTTTTCCTAGGGTCAGGTTATCCAACAATTCTAGCAATATCGGTATTCCTTCCCGACAGGAAGCTATTTTTCATGTTCAAGATATACTATTTTACAGCAAACAAAAACGAGTTGCTTTAGGCAATAATGGACGTATTGATCCAGAGAGTATCGATGATTATCTAGCCGTTGGTGGTTATGCGGCTCTAGCCCAAACGTTAACTAACATGTCACCGGAGGATGTTATCGAAGAAATCAAGCTATGGCTTACGGGGGCGTGGCGGGGCTGGGTTCGTCACCGGGATTAAATGGGAGACGTGCCGACAGTCGGCCGGTTTGCCTTATGTTATTGCCAACGGTGACGAAGGAGACCCGGGTGCTTTTATGGATCGTAGCATCATGGAGGGAGACCCTCACAGCATTATCGAAGGTATGATAATCGGTGCTTATGCAGTGGGGGCCAAACAGGGTTATATATACATCCGGGCAGAGTATCCGCTGGCCGTAAAACACGCGCAGCACAGCTCTTTGTGCTGCGCGTGAGAGGGGCCTTCTAGGGAAAGACATATTAGGAAGCGGTTTTTCTTTCGATATACGCATTTATAAGGGTGGTGGCGCGTTTGTTTGCGGCGAATCCACTGCTCTTGTGGCTTCAATAGAAGGACGTCCGGGTGAGCCACGGGCCAGTACCTTAAGGCTACCGCTGGCACGACACCCTGTTCCACCACATATCCAAAGTATCTTTTGTTCAGTTGACTGTGACTGGCACAGCTGATTTTGGTATTGTATTAATGAAGCTGCGTCAGTAAATCTCATGGCTACACCTTCTGTAGTATTTTCTGCACTTTGCTCACCGTCAGTTCACCATATGTTTGATCATCGATGACTATCACCGGCGCCAAAGCACAGGCCCCTAAACAATTTACCGTCCAAGGTGAATTTAAGATCAGCCGTGGTCTCTCCCGGAGCTATGCCCAGTATGCTTTGCAGTCCCTCTAAAACAGCGGGGGCACCTCTTAAATGACAAGCTGTTCCCAAACAAACCCTTATGACATGCTCTCCTCGCGGCTTTAAGCTTAAGCTCTTATAAAATGTGGCCACACTATAAACTTGGCTCAACGGGATTTCTAGATAAGCAGCCACTTCTTTCAGTGCTTCCTTGGGTAAGTAGTTATAATGGCTCTGCAGATCAAGGAGCATTCCCAACAGCTCACCTGGTCGACGAGGATGACGGGCCGAAATTTCAAGCAAGTTGGTATCGTCAGACTTTAATATAGCCAAAGAGCACACCTTCTTCTAGTTGCCCCGGCACAGCTGGTTGGCAGTACCAGGCAGAGTCTTTATTGTTGCACTGGTAGCGAGACCATTGTTATTCCATCTCCCAGGTATGCACCTCCTCGGCTGTTGGTATCGGTTTCACTACCCGACCACCTCCTCCCCTGGCGGCGGTAAACACCTTCGCCCTGTTCGCCCTGTAGGTTTGGTGCTGGTAAAAACCTGCCGTCCGCAGTCTAAAAACTAGATACGAAGGCCCGATGCCAAAAGTGTAAGCAGGTTGTGCTTGAGCTTCCACTTGAAACGCCGGGCCTAGAATGTTGCCTACTATTGATGCCCAATTGCCAGCTCTTCGACTACAGCGGTGAGGGCTTCTCCAGCTGTGCCATATAGCACTACATCGGCTCTCCTATCAGCCAGCGTCGGATCACGATTGACGATAGCTAGATGAGGTGCCTGAAAAGCCAG
>DURJ01000151.1 GCA_012837285.1 Bacillota bacterium | reverse complement strand
CTTTAGCCAAGCATATGGATATCCCAACCGAGACTTGGGAGAAAGTGATTCGTGAGAGCGTACCGCCCAAGACTGTTGACGCTAATCTAAAGGCCTTTGCTGCCGGCGGACAATACTGATTAGTACTCGGGCCAAAAACACCTGGGATATCCCAGGTGTTTTTACCTTCCCTGGTTAATATTCCCAGATGCCTCCTGGTATAGCTTTCTTAGAGCAGGAATAGGAATTCTAAAGAAGGCATTTCAAGGAGGTGGGTAAGGTGGAGCTTCCACGGGTGCGAGGACGGTTGCCCAAGAATCTGGCCGATACTCGCAATCTGCAGCAAGCAGCCCGAGTCATAGTCTTTATTGTCCTTTCTGCACTGGGAGCTATGGTAAAAGCGGGCAGTCCTTTTGGCGTATTGACCTTAGCTGCTGCTCCAGCCTATTTTGTTGCCTTGGCTTTTGGTTGGGTGGAAGGTGCACTGGTGGGTGGACTGGGGACGCTGCTTTCAGCCTTAGTGGCCGGTTTTCCCTTGGGTCCGTTAGTACATGTGTACAGTGCTGTTCAAGCGGCTTTGTGGGCTACTTGTCTGCGGCTGGCCTATGAGCGCGGCGGCCCTCTACTGGCCCTCATCAGCACCATGTTTCTGGCCGGGGTGGTAGCGGCTGGCTTGGCGTGGCCCTTGGGTGGGCTGCCGTTGGTTACAGGTTCGCTGGCTCGCCTGATTGCCACTGCCGCCGTCAATGTGGTAGCAGCCATGGCCTTGTTTCTACTTATCACCCGCAGCAAAGTGGTGTATGTGCGCCGTCGGTACTAGTTCGATTTGGGGACGGCCACTTTAGTTGACAGCGAATACTGGCGATAGTATACTTGAAGTAACTCGGAGGTGATTTATCATGCCCAGTTACGAGTTTATCTGTCGCCAGTGCCAGGAACGCTTTACAGTGCTGGTACCCTATAACCAAAAGAACCAGGTGCGCTGTCCCCGCTGTAAGAGTGATAATCTGCGGGAACTCTTCGGGCTCGGTTGGATCGGTGGCAGCAGCAAAGGAAGTACTGCTACCGGCGGCAATTGTTCTTCCGGCTGAAGCCCCTTTTAAGGAACCGTGGGTTCCAGCGGCTGCCTGCCTTTGGGCAGGCGTTGTTTTTTGGGCAGGAATTTGGCTGAAAGTGGCGAATTTAGAATTTAGCAGAACGGTAGGAGGGATAATGTAACCGCACAGGAAGGAGTGGGCAGTGTTGCCACAAGATTTTCGCGTTTTAACTATTAACCCTGGCTCAACCACGACTAAAATAGCTGTGTTCGATGGGGACAAGCTGAGGCTGGAGAAAAAGGTGGAACATAAGGCCGAAGACCTAAAAGGATTTGGGAAAGCGACGGAGCAGTATGAGTACCGGCTGAATCTGATCAGAGCTGCTTTGGCCGAGGCTGGGATCGGTCTGGAGTCGTTAGCGGCAGTGGTGGGCCGGGGCGGGCTGCTGAAGCCGTTGCCGGGCGGTACGTTTCGGGTGAATGAGCAGATGGTAGATGACCTGCTGCACCGGCCGGCGGCGGATCATGCTTCTAATTTGGGAGCGGTGATAGCTTACCACCTGGGTCAGGATCTTGGTATTCCGGCCTTTATCGTGGATCCGGTGGTGGTGGACGAGTATGAAGATGTAGCTCGGATTTCGGGTTATTCGGCGATCGAGCGCCAGAGCCGATCTCACGCGCTGAACATGAAAGCGGTGGCCCACAAAGTCGCCCGGGATCTGGGCCGACCCTATCGGGATTTAAGACTGGTGGTGGCTCACTTAGGCAGCGGTTTCTCTATCAGCGTGCATATCGGGGGCCGGATGGTAGATACCACTAATCCCAACGATGAAGGGCCGTTTTCCATTGAGCGCGGCGGCGAGTTACCGGTGACCCAGCTAGTGCCTTTTGTCTGGGAGAAATTCCAAGCCGGGTGGAGCTTGGACCGGCTGCAGGCTCTGCTTATCAGAGAATCGGGGCTTTATGCCTACTTAGGTACCAAAGATCTCCGGGAAGCGGAGCGTCGGGCCCATGAGGGGGACGCTAAAGCTGACCTGGTTCTTCAAGCCCTGGCCTATCAAGTAGCCAAAGGCATCGGCGCTATGGCCACAGTGGCCGAAGGAAGACTAGACCGCATAATCCTAACAGGAGGCGTGGCTCACTCGAAGCGCGTTACCGGCGATATCTCCAGGCGGGTAGAATTTTTGGCCCCAGTGGTGATCGTGCCAGGCGAAGAGGAGCTACCGGCTTTGGCCCAAGGAGCGCTCAGGGTGCTGCGCCAAGAAGAAGAGGCCAAAGAGTATAAGTAAGAGCAGCTTTAACGCTGCCCGATCTGAAGAGCGTATAGTTCACCACCTGAGCGGAAACCCTGTTAAAGAAGGTGGTGACTTATGAACAACAAACAGAATTTCTTAAGAAAACTGGGCGGAGCGTTTTGGGTTCTAGTGGCGGGGTTGCTGGCAATCTTGATGGTATCAATAGTAAAAGCCCCTGGTGCCAAGCAACCGTACTACAAACCGAACGTATTTCCGCCTACTTCTTTTCGCTTGGCACGAGAAAACTTTACCGAATTAGAGCGCGAACTGAAGGAATTTGTCGACTCCCAGCCGGGAGAGGTTGGCCTCTATTTCTTCGATCTTACCACTGGCGGACATTTCGGTATTAATGAAAAAGAGCCCCTGCCGGCGGCGAGCTCCATTAAGGTACCGGTGGCACTTTATTTATACGAGCAGGTGGCGGCCAACAAGATTAGCCTGGATGAACAGATGGCCTATGATCCTGATGTCCATTGGTCCGGGGGCGCCGGGACCATTCGCTGGAACGCATATCCGGGCCAGCTATTTACCTTGGGTGAATTGGCGCGCAAACTGATTCGAGAAAGTGACAATGTGGCCTGGAGAATGCTCACTAATCGACTTGGACAAGACAACATAGAAGCGTTCATGAAAAATCTCGGCGGCAAAACAGTCTTTCCTGGGGGAAAAAACTATTCTACCGCCGAAGACTTGGTTACGTACACCCGGGCAGCTTTGGATTTTGCCCACAGCAACCCTGATGCGGGCTGGATCCTCATGGACGATCTGGTACATTCCATTTATAAAGACGGTCTGCCGGCCTTCCTTCCGGCTGAAGTCCAGGTAGGTCATAAGGTGGGGGCTCTGCCGGCAGTGGCCACCGACGTGGGGGTGGTGTTCTTACCGGAACGCCCTTATGCCTTGGCGGTAATGACCAAAGACGTAGGTGCCAGCGAGGATCCGGGCTTTGAAGCTATTGCTAAGATCTCCCGGTTGGTATATAACCACCGGATTGGAAAGCAAAATCAGTCACTGGCGCTGAAGGCCGATACGCTTTAAGGCCAAGGACAGGGGCAAGGCGATGACGATGCTGCCTACCGCCTGCAGCGAATTGCCGGGCAATTCCACCATGGCTGCCGGTAGACCGTAGAGAAAGATTTCCACGACAAAATAGCCTAGCACCATGATCAGGCCGCCGGCTCCCAGCCCAACCGCTGTCAATACGGTGTTTCTGCCCCGGGTAAAGGCACTGTGGGCAATCAAGCCGGCGATGGCACCTTCGGCACCTTTGATTACAAACGTAAACGGGGCCCAATGGGGATAACCGCTTAAAATGTCAGCCAGGGCCGACCCGATGCTGCCGGCCCAGAAGCCGGTACGGGGACCCCATAATAGGGCCGCGGTGAAAATGAAAGTGTCGCCCAAGTTGATAAAGCCACTGGTGGCCGGCACAGGCACTCGAAATGCAGCGGTGGTAAGGGTGACTAAGGCTACGAATAGAGCCGTAAAAGCGAAATCGCCTATTCCTGACTTGGTGTTCACAATAGACCTCCTATGTCTGTTTTATCTATATGTATGTAATCAGTTGTGAGCGGTAACACAACCTATGCGCCGCTCGCCGTCCAAATAGGCATTAAACAGACCGGAGTATATGCTCACTGCTGGGTGGCCGGTGGGTTCGGCCAGGGCTGAGCGGGAGCGGAGCCAATAGGAGTTAAAGACGTTACTTTGGGTAGTGTCGAATACAGACAAGTATAAAATACCGTCCACTTCTAAATCGTGGAAGAAACGAGTTCCGTAGGGTAACTCCGGGACAAAATTGGCTTCTTGAATGCCCAGTTCCACAATAAGTCCCGCGTTGGAGATTTGACTGTAGCCAACCGGGACCCCAAGTTCTGCTTTGGTGGATCCCCAGCGTCCGGGCCCAACTAAGATGTAGCGTTCACCGTCCATTCTACGGTTTATACGTTCTACTTCCCGGGCCACGGAGCGCTTATCTGCAGTTTGTTGATACAGGTACGGATCTACATATACCAGGCGTGTTACTCCCAATAAAATGCCGGTGGCCAACATGCGGTTACCTCTAAGGAGGATCGCCTCCGGCCGCAAGCTGGCCGGTATTTGAACCGCCCGGTATTCTTCATAGCTGGGGAGCGGACGCATCTGCACCAAAGTGAACAACTTTTCTTCCGGTTCGTAGGTAAACTCTATATCTACCGGTAGGCCCAGCTCTTCTTCCAGCGTAGCCATCAAGGTGTTGATCAAGCGGAAGAAATCGGGGTGTAAGCGAGGGAAATTCTGGAAGGTAAACACTATCTTGTCACCGGGATTGAGCTGGGGCGGTTCGTCTTCTTTTATGTCTTCGATGTGTGCGTCATCAACACGATACACTTGAGCGTACTGGCTAAAACAGGGATGGTATTTTAAAATAGAGAGTTTTTGATTAATATTAAAAACCTCTGCGCGGCCACCGGCAAGATCCAGGACGTCGAATCTTTCTTGGGAATATTTGGCTATAGCCCAGGGTGCGTGACCTTCGGGGCGCAAATTCAAGTCGGTCAAGGAAAAAGTACGGGCATATTCTCGGCCCACACAGCGGGTTCCCAGCCCGAAGACCAGCCTGATCACGCCATCTTCTTTTCGCACTTCTTTACTCCAGCGCCGGTAGTTCTTGGAGAAACCCACACCTGAAATCTCTGGATAAAAAAGGGAGCCGCGCTCTTTGCCAGTAAGCTGCTGGATCATCACTGCCATCTTGTCCCCGTGCAAACCATGCTTGCGGCGGTATTCCACGGCATTAGGAGAGTAAATACTGGCAAAAACCAGTTTGACCGCCTGTTCCAATTCGGCTAGCCTTTCTTCCCTGGTGCCGTTATTAGTGACAAAGATGGTGAGATATTTACCGGCAAAGGAATAACGCAGGTTATCTTCCAACACCGACGAGGAACGGACCGTAAGCGGCGAAGAAAACTCATCCAGCAGTTGAGCCAACTGTTCACGTATGGTCGGGGTAAATACGCCCTTAGTAAAGGCGGCTTCTATCTGCTCATAGTCCCGACCGCTGTCCACTATTCCCCGTAGCTGGTTTTGGCTGACAAAATCCTCGAATACACCGGTAGCAACAAAGAAGGTTTTGGGCACAGCTACTCGGTTAAACAGAGGATCGTTGCTTCGGTGCAGGGCCTGTTCGGCAAACAAGAGTCCACGTGCTTTGCCACCGAGTTTTCCTTTGCCGATGGTAAGGTCGTGATAAAGAGGGCTCAATTGAGGATCGAAGGCGAGGTAACGGGTAATCTTGCTGGCTATTGGCATACAAAGCTCTCCCCGCTCAATCTTTGCGTCTATTATAGCACACCAGGACAGTTGGAGTAACCCCGTTACACAGTTAACAACAATCAGGTTATTATTGCATATAGTAAATGGCCATGTTATACTGGCATCAGAACAGGCGGCCGACGACATCAGTTGGTGTTAGCCGGGCACCTTGGGTGCAGCAAGTGTCATGCTTGTGGGACTGAAAAGCCTCCACAGGTATTTTTTTGCTTTGGGGAGGCAAGAGCAAAGGAAGGAGAACCCTCATGGTCAAACGAATTACTGATTGGCTACTGGCTGTTTTTATCCCCAAGCACGAAAATCTTGAAGATCCACAGGTACGAGCCCGTTACGGTTTCTTAGAAGCCTGGATCAGCATTGTCGGGAATATTATTCTTTCGGTCTTAAAGGTTATAATAGGGGTAGCATTGAACAGCGTTTCTTTGCTGGCTGACGCGGCCCACACCTTTTCCGATGTGATTACCTCAGTGGTGGTGCTGGTGGGCTTTCATGCCTCTAGGCGCCGCCCTGACAAGGAGCATCCCTTTGGGCACGGTCGGGTAGAGCTGGTCTCGACGCTGATCATCGCTTTGCTTCTAGCTTTAGTCGGACTTGAATTCGGTCGCACTTCGCTAGATCGCTTGTTGCACGGTAATGCTGTCACTGGAACTGTGCCGGCAGCGATGATCCTGGTGATATCAGGTCTGGCTAAGGAGCTTATGGCCGGTATCTCCTTGGACTTGGGCCAACGAATTAATTCGCCGGCTCTGAGAGCCGACGCTTGGCATCACCGTAGTGACGCCATTGCTTCGGTGCTGGTGGCAGTGGCAATTATAGCCGCCCGTTATGGCTACCCGGCAGTAGATTCTATCTTAGGCCTGGCAGTGTCGGCACTTATTATTTATACTGCTTGGCAGCTAGGGAGTACAGCCGGGAGCAGCTTGGTGGGTGAGGCCCCGGATCGGACTCTCCTGCGGGAAATCATTGGCATGGCCAAGAAGGTGCCTGGAGTGATGGATGTTCACGACGTAGCGGTGCATGATTACGGTACCATCAAAGCAATTTCCCTGCATATTGTGGTTCCCGGTGATACCAGCTTTATGGCCGCTCATGAGATAGCCACTAAGGTGGAAAACATGATCCGGAACAGCCTTAGCGGTCCCGTGGTGGTCCATGTGGATCCAAGTGACAGCGAAGCTGACTCTCTGGTTACCCTGGCGGACTGACTGGCTTACCGTCAGGGAGGATTGAAATATTTTTGCCAAACAAAGAGGATTTTTGGCTTCGGTTTAGAATCTATATACTGGTTTTCCAAAAGTTGATGGAGGTGACTCTAGTGGCTTACAAGATCAGTGATGAGTGTATTGCTTGTGGTGCCTGTCAGCCGGAGTGCCCAGTGGAAGCGATCAGCGAAGGGGATATTTACGTTATCGATCCCGACAAATGCATTGATTGTGGTTCCTGCGCTGACGTTTGCCCGGTGGGCGCACCGAATCCGGAAGAATAGGCCCCAAGAAAAGCCAGCCGTCTAGCACAAGAGCGCCGGGTCAGAACCCGACGCTCTTGTGTTTCCCTAACTAGATCAGGCTTGTCTGGGGTGGGTGTTCAAAACCCCGGCGACTTTCAAGCTGGCCGCAATGGCCAGGGAGATTACCGCGTCGGCAGTGTGGTGTAACAGGGTCCCTACACCCACTAAAATCCAGGCTTCGTACGAGCTAAAACCGAACGGCAGCACTACCAGTACTTCACCCAGAGCGTGAATAGGTGCCGTGGCGAGTAGAGCGGTGGCAAAGCTGCGGTTTCGGGCCAGGATCAAAGCTCCCACTACGCCCACTGCTACGTGGACAAAGGCCCGAGCTGCCACCACTGGGCCCAGCACCAGTAAAAAGCCGACGGTGGAACCGATTCCTACCAGAGCCGCTACTGCCGGACTGACCAGCATGGCCAGCATTACTGGGACATGAGAGGCTAAGGTAGCTGAAAAAGGCGGCAGGTATACCCGAAGGTAGTTACCAAAAGCTATGGGGATAAGGAGTGACAAAGCGGTAAGCAAGGCACCATACACCAGATCACGACTGCGCATGACCATCACCTTTCAAGCAGTTGTTGTTGCCGCTATTGTAGAGCTTGCCAGATGTCTTGTCAAGTGTAAAGTCAGTTACCGGTGGGTAGCAGTATCCCCAGGTGGTGCAGACGGTCTTCGGCTTCTTCAATGGCGCTGCCATTGCTGGCCTCTAAAGTATGTAGGTGAACACCCTCGGTTAGACTGGAGAGCAGTTGTGCTTCCTGGCTTTGGTAGCGGTTGATAAAATCTTCCACATCGGCTAAAGTGTTAAGTAGCAGCAGGCCGCGGATTTCACCGTAGAGAGGATGTTCCACAATAACATCCACTACTCGGCAGCCGGCTTCCACCATAGCAATTAGCTCTGACCGAGTTTGACTCGGAGTATGGCGGCAGGCCAAGCGGCGGGTAAACACGGCCGTGGTACTTATATCCCCATACAAATAGCCACGGGGAGTGGCCACAATAGCGGCTCCTTGAGCCCGGAGCAAAGCAATATCTTGTACAATCACCTGGCGGCTGACCCCGAACCGCTGGGCCAGATCGGCTCCCGTTACTGGCTGGTGTCGATGGCTAAGAAGTTGTAGTATGGCTGCACGGCGGTTATGGCTCATGGCGATCCCTCCGAGTTAAGTATTCCCTGCTCTTCCTGGTGAATCCTGCTCTGGTGGCTTTTTCCCGACAATTTTTCTCCTGGACGGGGAAACCTAGGGCCAGGAGGGAGATGCAGTGGCAGCAGATAAAAAAGGTCGGCGGCGGCCACTTGTACGCCGGGCTTCCGAGGAGTTGGACGCTCTAAAGTACGAAGTAGCGGAGGATCTTGATCTCGACGATAACATTGCAGAAGAAGGCTGGGAGAACATGACCACGCGGCAAGTGGGAAAAATCGGCGGCCAGATGGTAAAGAAAATGCTTCGGTTTGCCGAAAAAGAAATGCAGCGCCGTGGTGGCAAGATTAAAGAATAGCCCCGGGCAGCTTACCCGGGGTTTTCGCCTCTTTTAGCTCAATAGTAACCTTTCTGTAATGTCTTTACCTTATAATCGCCCATAGGGTTGCTTGAGGGGAGAGGGGAGTGTGACCAGACGAAAAGCGGCAACAGTGGTAATATCGGCTCTATTGTTAGTGATGACGCTTATGGTGGCGGGATGTCGTCCCACTGCTCGGCCGAGCAACAATGACCACAACGGTGCCTCTTTACCAGCGGATGTTCCGGGTACGGAAGGGGCCACTGCCTGGCTCGGCACTGCTGAAGGAAATCCGAGCGGGCCGGCAGGAGAAGAGCAGCCAGGCCCGGGACTGCCTTTAGACATAGAAATGGTACTGGAACCGGATCAAACTAGCTTCGGTCCGTTTTACGGACTGCTGCCGGAACTGGCTTGGTCTCCCGATGGGAGGTATTTGGCCGCCTTTGGCGAAAAGAATGGGTATGGCCTCTGGCTTTGGGATCAGCAGACTAAGTCCTGTCGTCGCCTGGTGCAGCTTGTCGACCGCAGCGGACAGCGGCTTACATCCCTAGCCTTTTTTGGCTGGAATGTGGCCGGCGATGCTCTGCTCTATGCTGTCGATGGCATCCAAAGTGAGGACCGATTTCTGGGTCAAAATGGCGTCCTGGTTCGGCAAGTAGGCCTGGACGGAACAGACAAAGTCCTAGCTTGGCTTCCCGGCGAAGGGATGTTTATTCGCAGCCGCTTATTTAACCGCGAGAGTGGTCTGCTGCTAGTACATAGGGGCCGGGATTTGTGGGCAGTGGACACTGCCGGCGGACGTTACAAACAGGTAAAGTCGGACTTACCTACTTGGGACGGTCTCTTTTTCGTTGTGCCGTCTCCAACCGGCGACAGAGTTGTCTACCCGAACCCTGATACCACCCAGCGGCAATTAATTATTCTAGATCTTAAAAACGGCACCGAAACAGCAGTAGGCTTGGCTGGGGAGTATCCCTTTTATCCGGTGTGGTCTCCGGATGGGGAGAAACTGGCTTTCTTGAGCGCTGAAGCTCTGAGCGCGGGCTACGATTTTCAGTTGGGCGAAGACGGCCCTTTGCCGCCCAGTACTAGAATTATCGTAACCACAAACCAAGGTGAGCTGTTGACGCAAATTACGCCGCGGCCACGGGAAAAGACCGGGGCCCCAGTGTGGTCTGCCGATAGCAGCCAACTGGCATTCTTGACCGCTTCTGTGGTTCAAGGGCCGGAAGAATTTCCGGAAATAAGCTGGCACCGTTTGTGGTCGAGCGATTTAAACAACCGGCTACAGGATCTAGGCCCAGTGAGCGGTGATTGGCTGACCATTGGGGACTACACCCCTGACGGCAGCTTTGTTCTCCTTTTTGCTTACGAAGCGGGCGGCGGGGTGTCAGCAGTCCTACAGAGCCAGACTCAAAAGCTAACCTTGGCCCACGATGCCGTAGATGAGCCGCCCATCTGGTGGCAGCGAAGCTTGGTCTTGCCCCGTATTGTGGTAAATAACGGTGATTATCTTGATACTCAGTTGTATCTGTACGACCCGAATAAGCAGGTAACGGAGCTTACGTCCGGATCGGGTTGGAAGAGCGGGGCCAAGATCTCGGCCGGGGGCGATCTGGCCTATATCAGTGCTGATAATCAAAACTACCCTTATCCGTTGACAGTGGTGATACAGCCGCTGTTTTAGCAGTAGAAACCGGTGCGAGGAGGATGTAAGTGAGGTTGTTTGAAGCCTTGAAGCCGCTGTGGGAAACCACCAAGAGCGTTCTTCCCATCGTCGCTTTCATGTTAGCTTTTCAGCTATTGGTATTAAGAAAAACCAGCGCTGGCTCCAAACAGATCCTAGGCGGTCTTGTTCTGAGTGTTTTGGGTCTGCATTTTTTTCTCAAAGGTATCTCCCTGAGCCTGTTGCCGTTGGGGGATTCCATTGGGCGCGATTTGGTCCTCCTGGATAACAAATATATTATTGTCGGCTTTGCTTTTGTGCTGGGCTATTTTGCTACTTTGGTGGAACCGGCGCTACGGGTGTTGGCGCTGGAAGTGGAGGAAATCTCGGTGGGGGCCATCCCGAACAAGACCCTTATCCACGCTGTAGCGGTAGGGTTCGGCGCCGGCATGGCCCTGGGCATTTTTAAGATTGTCAATAATATCCCCACCTCGAAAGTGGTCACGCCGATTTTGATCTTGGCCCTGGCCCTGGCCCAGTTTGCACCGGAAGAGTTTGTAGCCATAGCCATGGATTCGGCCAGTGCCACCACTGGCCCGGTGAACATTCCGTTGAATATGGCCTTAGCTCTGGGCCTGGCTAAGATATTGGGATTGACAGACCCGCTGCTGAACGGCTTCGGTATTATTGGTCTGACCTCGTTGGGCGCAGTGATATCGGTTTTGTCCCTGGGAATTATCAGCAGACTGTGAGAGGGGGGCGAATATGGAGTACTTGGCCATTGTAGCCATTGTTGAAAGAGGAAAGGCAGACACCATTGTGACTCAGGCTAAGAAAGCCGGTGCTCGTGGGGCTACCATTTTGTATGGACGCGGGACCGGCGAACACGAAAGCCGCAAGTTTCTTAATATCCAGATTGAGTCCTCTAAAGAAGTTATTATCATTATTACTGAGCGGGACCGATACAGCCCTATCTACAATGTCATTGCTCGGGTCGGAGGAATTGAACAGCCGGGAGTGGGGATTATGTTTACGGTGCCGGTATCGAACCTAATCGGAGTTGAGCACCACCAGGGTTTAGGAGAAAAAGCGAAAGATGTAAAAGAGTTAAGAGCTTCACCTTGAGGGGGAGAAGACGTGGAAGGAACACGATCTAGCGAGGCGGCCAGAGCGGCGATTGAAATGGCTCTATCCAGAAACCGGGAGAATGAGCAGCGGCTCAAAGACGCCTATCGTTCGGTTGGTATTAAGGCCGCAGCAGTGGATTACGGCGGCGATTTCATTTCGTCGGTGAAAAAAGTGATTGAACGGGCGGTAGTGGCCGCCAAACGTGAAGGACTTATCGCCGAAGAGGAGGGAGCTGAAGGCGGCGTGGCTGGGGCGGCTCGAGAGGCGCTGTCTCAGATCATGCCCAAAGCCCTAGGGCTTAACCTGGGCGGAAAAATTGGCATCGCCCGTTACGACGAACATATTGTGGTGGTGATTTTCTGTAGCATCGGGTTGCTGCACTTAAATGAAGTGGCGTTCGGCTTAGGACATAGAGCGGTGGCCTCGTTGGTTCCAAACAATAGGGACTGACAAAATAGTAGTAAAGGCATAACGCTCCCGGGACCAGCGGTGGAAGATAAGTCCCCGACTAAAGGCCTAGAGCAAAAGGCCTTTTATTTTTTTATTTTTAGCAGGAAATGACACCTAGGAGAGCGAATGTATGTGGTGGAAAGTGGTGGAAAGTGGGGAGTTAATCCAACAAGTGGGGTGAGGATGTGTTCATGGGGGAATACCAGCATGCGCTGGACAGCAAAGGGCGCCTGTTTATTCCGGTGAAGCTCCGTGATGACCTGGGCGAACGGTTTATCATCACCCGGGGCTTGGATCAATGCCTGTTTGTATACCCCCCCAATGAATGGTCCAACCTAGAGCAGAAGCTAAAAGATCTACCCTTAAGTAAAGGCGAGGCCCGTGCTTTTGTCCGTTTTTTCTTTGCCGGGGCCACCGAATGCGAACTGGATAAACAGGGGCGCGTATTAGTGCCACCCTATTTGCGAGCTTATGCCGGCATCGAACGGGAGACAGTAATACTGGGGGTATCAAACCGAGTTGAGATTTGGAATCAGGCTACCTGGGAAGATTACAGTGGACAAGTCCGCGCTAACTTTGCTGAACTAGCCGAAAAAATGGTGGACTTTGGTATCTAGGGGGTAATCCATGACTTTCCTTCATGAACCGGTACTGCTCCAAGAGGTGTTGTCTTATCTGGCTTGTCAGCCGGAAGGAGTGTATATTGACTGCACTGTGGGCGGAGCGGGACATGCCGCTGCTATGTTAGATCGGAGTTCACCGACAGGTCGCCTGCTGGGAATCGATCAAGACGAAGCGGCGCTCGCCGCTGCGGCTAAGCGGCTCCAGCCCTACGGAAAGCGGGTGCAGCTAACCAAAGGCAATTTTCGGTGCCTGGACGAGATATGGCAGACCTCGGGCTTGGGTGCACCGTTGGGAGTCTTGTTCGACTTGGGGGTGTCATCGCCACAGCTAGATGAAAAAGAACGGGGCTTTTCTTACCAGGAAGATGCGCCCTTGGACATGCGCATGGACCCTAAGCAAGCGGTTACCGCAGCAACGCTCATTAACACTCTACCGGAAAGAGAGTTAGCGCAAATCATCAGCCAGTACGGCGAGGAACGCTGGGCCGTCCGTATTGCCAAATTTATTGGACAGAGGCGACAGCAGCAACCTATTACTACCACCGCCCAGATGGTGGATGTGATCAAAGCCGCTATACCGGCGGCAGCCAGGAGACGTGGGCCCCATCCGGCCCGGCGGACTTTTCAGGCGCTGCGCATTGCTGTCAACGACGAACTGGCAGCCCTCCGAAAAGGCCTGGAAGCGGCCGGACGTATTTTAGCCCCCAGCGGTCGACTTTGTGTTATTTCGTTTCATTCCTTGGAAGATAGGATTGTCAAGCACACCTTTCGGTCTTGGGCCCAGGAGGGCGGGTTTACGGTCTTGACCAAGAGACCGGTGGTACCGAGCCCCGAAGAAGCAAAGGAGAATCCGCGAGCCCGCAGCGCCAAGCTGCGAGCAATCAGGCGGAGACCGTAGTTCTTAGGCGAAGGAGGGACGCATAAAGTGGTAGGGAGGACAGGAGCGGCGCTGCACCTTCCAGAACCGGTTACAGAGCCCAAAACAGCTCGCCGTCGGCGACGGCGAGTAACAAGACGGGTTGAATCTTTGACGGCCTACGGCCTATTTGTGGCTGTGGCTGTTGGGTTGGTTCTGCTTTATGTGGCTCAGTATGCCTATGTGGCTCAACTGAATTTGCGCTTAAACCGGGCGGAAAAACAGTTGGCTCAAATCCAAATCCAGAACGAACAGCTGGAACAACAGGCATCAGAGCTAAGATCCCTACGCCGGGTGGAAGAAGAGGCTAAAACCCGGTTGGGAATGCAAAAACCGGAAACTGTCCGTACGGTAAGAGCGCCGCTGGAACCTGTGGTGGACACAGCGGTGGCGGCGGCAGAACCGGCATCGCCGCCTCTGGAAGGTGGCGGACCTCAAAATCGCCTGTTGGCTTTCCTTAACTGGACGCGCGGGTTAAAGAGGGCTTTTGCCCACGGAGTTGGGGAAAACCACTAAAGGTTGGTGTATGAGCCTTGAAACACACGCTTACTATGATGCGTAAGCGCATAGCGGTCTTTTTATTATTCATAACGTTTTGCACCTGCGGGCTGGCAGCCCGCCTTTTCTACCTTCAGGTCTTTAAGAACGAAAAGTATCGCTCGGCTGCCTTAACGCAGCGGTTGCAGGAAATCGAGATTCAGCCCAAACGGGGGCTGATCACCGATCGTAACGGGAAAAAGCTGGCCCTAAACATCAGCTTAGACAGCGTGGTGGTCAATCCGCGACAGGTCAAGAATGCCGATCAAGCCGCTGCCGCTTTAGCTGAGGCTCTGGGGCTGTCGGTTGACCAGGTGCTGGCCAAGGTCCGCTCCGAGACCTCGTTTGAATATGTGGTTCGCAAGATAGAGCCGGAAAAATCTAAAACTGTGCGGGCGCTAAAACTGGACGGAGTCTACCTGGTAGAAGAGAGCGACCGCTTTTATCCCAATGGGTCTTTGGCTGCTCATATCCTAGGTTTTGCCGGCATCGATAATCAGGGCCTTGAGGGGCTGGAATTGGTTTACGACCGGGAATTACGCGGTACCATGGGGAGGTTCTTGGGCGAAACCGATGCCACCAATCGCGAGATTCCCGGCGGCGAAAAGTTGTATTTGCCGTCGGAAGACGGCTATAATCTGGTACTTACCATTGATGAGGTGCTGCAACACATTGCTGAGCGGGAAATTGATCGGCTAATGGAAGAAACCAAAGCCAAGGGGGCGGTAGTTCTCATATCAGATCCCAATACCGGCGAGATTCTGGCGCTCTCTAACCGTCCCACTTTTGACTTGAACAAGCCGTTGGCCAGTCCTGATAGCAACCGTCGGAATTTGGCCGTGTGGTACAACTATGAACCCGGATCTACCTTCAAGATTGTTACCGCTGCTGCGGCCCTGGAAGAAAAAGCAGTCCAGGAAAGCGACGGGTTTTACTGCCGAGGCAGTATGCAGGTGGCCGGCCATAACATTGCTTGTGTCACGGCCCACGGCAGCCAGACTTTTGCCGAAGTGGTGAAAAACTCCTGTAACGTAGGCTTTATGACCGTGGGTATGCGGATGTCCCGGGAGACGTTCTACCGCTACATATCCGACTTTGGCTTCGGCGCCACTCCAGGCAGCGGACTTCCCGGGGAAGAAGAAGGTATTTTGGTGCCGGTAAAAAGTGTGGGGCCGGTGGAACAGGCCAACATTTCTTTCGGTCAGGGCATTGCGGTGACTCCGCTGCAAATGATTACCATGATGGGGGCGGTGGCCAACGGCGGTCTGCTGATGAAACCCCAGATTGTGCGGGAAATACGGACTGTCGACGGTGCCGTTGTGCAGCCGTTTACTCCCCAAATGGTGCGGCAAGTAGTATCCACCGACACCGCCTATGAGCTCTGCCGGCTGTTGGAAGCGGTGGTGGCGGACGGAACCGGCCGCGGTGCCCAGATTCCCGGCTACCGGTTGGCCGGGAAAACAGGCACGGCCCAAAAAACTGTGGAGGGTCGCTATGTATCCGATAAACATGTGGCGTCCTTTGTAGGCTTCGGACCGGTGGACAACCCGCAACTGGCCATCTTGGTGGTGGTGGACGAACCACAAGGTGCCTATTACGGCGGGGTTGTTGCCGCGCCGACATTTAAGCGCGTGATGGAAGACAGCCTGCGTTATCTGTCGATTCCGCCGACGATAACCAGTGAAGAAGAGATGACAGAGCCGAAGATCCAGGTGCCGGCCGTAATGAATTTGCCTGTGGCTGAAGCCAGGAAAGCTCTGGAAGCCCAAGGTCTGTCCTATCGGGTGGAAGGTGAAGGAAGTATTGTCATCGATCAAACCCCGCCGCCGGGAACCGCGGCCGCGGCTGAAACAAAAATAATCCTGGTGTGCGGCGAGACGAAACCGGCACCAGGGCTGGTAACAGTGCCCAACTTAACTGGCCAAACCATGCGCCAGGCGGCTCAAAATCTGGCTGAGATGGGATTGACCCTAAGACCGGTGGGCACAGGTTTAGCTGTGAGTCAGGATCCGCAGCCCCGCAGCCAAGTTCCCACCGGTAGCATGATTACGGTGGAGTTTAAGCCGCCACCAGCCGGCGGGCCGGATGAACCACATGAATAAATTCCCGCCCCTTGCAGGAAATGGACGCGGATCTCCCGAAATTATCAGGCGGGCTCCGGGCTCAACCTAACTTATATCAGGAAAACTTTGGAATTAAGCGGTTGAAATAGAGCCATACTAGAACTGGAGTAGAGCGGGGGAGGGATCCTTGTGTTTAAAACGTTGCCGGAACTTTTAGCAGAAACTGTCGTGCTGAGTCTAGATTGGAACGGGCTGTCACAGGACAGCAACATCCATCAGGTAGCTTACGATTCGCGAGGGGTCAAGCCGGGAGGCTTGTTTGTAGCTGTGCGCGGGTTTAAACATGACGGCCACCGGTTCATTCCCGAGGCCGTAGCTCAGGGGGCCCGCGCCGTTGTGCTGGATCGCCCCGAGATTGAGCTGCCAGTTGGCATCGCTAAGGTTCTGGTACCAAATAGCCGGGCAGCCTTGCCTGACTTAGCGGCGGCTTTTTATGATCATCCGTCCCGGAAGCTGAAAGTAGTGGGAGTTACTGGTACCAATGGTAAGACCACCACTGCTTTTTTGTCTGAAGGTATTTTTCAAGCGGCTGGGTTCAAGACCGGATTAATCGGCACTGTGGAGAACCATGTGGGCGCCCGGGTACTGCCGGTGGAACGTACCACCCCGGAGTCGGTGGATGTGGAGCATTTGCTCCGACAAATGGTGAACGACGGCGTTACCCACGTGTCGCTGGAGGTTTCATCCCATGCCTTGGATTTGGGGCGGGTTAAGAACATTGAATTCGATGTGGGGGTCTTTACCAACTTGACCCAAGATCACTTGGATTATCATGAGACCCTGGCTAAGTATCGCCTGGCGAAGGCACAGCTATTTGCCCAACTGAACAAAGTCACCAGCAAAGGCGGACCGAAGAGAGCTGTGCTCAATGCCGATGATCCCAGCAGCGCCGCCATGCAGGCGGCCACGTCGGCTCCTATTTTGACTTATGGAATAAAAAACCAGGCTGACATCACTGCCAGCCAGATCGAAATTGGAGCCCAAGGTGCCTGCTTTAAGCTGGAGACTACAGTGGGGACAAGAGAAGTGAAGCTTCATACCACCGGTTTGTTCAGTGTCTATAATGCCTTGGCTGCTTGTGCAGTAGGGATCAGCCAGGGGGTGGAACTGGACGTAATCGTAACTGCATTAGAGCATAGGCCCGGTGTTCCCGGCCGGTTCGAACAAGTGAAATGTGGGCAAGATTTTGCTGTTATTGTGGACTATGCTCACACGCCGGATGGTCTGGAGAATATATTGAAAGCAGCTCAGGAGTTCGCCGCCGGTCGGATCATCTTGGTTTTCGGTTGCGGCGGTGACCGCGACCGGACCAAGCGGCCGCTTATGGGGAAGCTGGGTGTGGAATATGCCGATTTGGTCTTTGTTACGTCCGACAACCCCCGCACTGAAGATCCGGCGGCCATTATCGCCGATATCGAAGCCGGAATCAAAGAGACAACGGCTGCCAAGGGGTCGTATTCGCTGATCACCGATCGCCGTCAAGCGATTTATGCGGCTCTTACTGAAGCTCGCACCGGTGATGTGGTGCTTATTGCCGGGAAAGGGCATGAGACCTATCAGATCTTAGGTGAGCAGACTATTCACTTTGATGACCGGGAAGTAGTGCGAGACTATTTTAAGGAGCTGAATCAATCATGCAGCCGGTGACAGCGGCAGAAATTGCCAACATTATCGGGGGAGAGATCATTGCCGGCAGCGGCGCGGCCTGGGTAACCGGAGTTAGCACTGACTCTCGTTCGTTATCAATAGGAGATTTGTTCGTGGCCTTGCCGGGAGAGCGTACCGATGGACATAAATTCATTCCCGGGGCCTTGGCCGGGGCTGCCGCAGCGGCCTTGGTCAGCCACGTCTCAGCTTATTCGTGTCCACCGGAGAAAGCAGTTATCCGGGTAGCTGACACCGGCCAGGCGTTACTAACGTTAGGGGCTTGGTATCGCCAGCGGTTTGCTGTACGCACGGTGGCCATTACCGGCAGCACCGGTAAAACCACAGCTAAAGATCTTACCGCTGAGGTGTTGGGCCGCCGCTTCCGCACCTTGAAGAACCCGGGCAATCTCAACACCGAGGTAGGGTTGCCCCTGACTCTGTTTAAATTAGAGGCCCATCATGAAGTGGCGGTGCTGGAACTGGCTATGCGCGGTCCGGGCCAGATCCGTCAGCTGGCCCAGGTGGCAGAGCCGGAAGTGGGCGTGATTACAAATACTGGCGTGGCCCATATCGAGCTGTTGGGTAGTCAAGAAAACATTGCCCGGGCCAAAGGAGAACTGCTGGAATGCCTGCCGGCCCATGGCTTGGCCGTGCTAAACGGAGATGATCCCGGGGTTAGACAACAGGCAGTCCGCAGCCGCTGCCCAGTGGTGTACTTCGGGCTTGAGCCCGGGGCCGATGTGCGCGGTTCCGATATCAAGACAGATGGAACGATGGGGATCAGCTTTACGGTGAACGGACAGTGCGGGACCAGCCGGGTTCAGTTGCCGCTGGTGGGCAGCTTTAACGTCTTCAATGCTTTGGCTGCCATTTCTGTGGGGCATTATTTCGGCTTGTCTCTAGACGAGATGGCAGCGGCCTTAAGAGGTGTTAAGCCGGGCGCCATGCGGCTTGATGTGAGCGTGCGGGCCGATGGCACCCTAATTATCGATGATGCTTACAATGCCAACCCTGTGTCTATGCGCGGTGCCCTTGAGACCATGGCCGATTTGGCTTTGGGGCGGCGAACTGTGGCTGTTGTGGGCGACATGTTGGAACTGGGAGAGTTTGCGCCGCCGGCTCATAAAGAAGTGGGGAGGTTGGCGGCAGAGTTGGGGGTGGGTTGCCTCATTGCTGCTGGTTCGTGGGCGCCCGATGTGGTTCAAGGTGCTGTCGCCGCCGGCCTCGATCAGAACAGAGCCTTTGTGTGTCCTGATGCTGCCGCGGCGGCCGAAGTAGCCGGTCGCGAAGTACAACCCGAAGATGTGGTGTTGGTGAAGGCATCGCGCGGGATGCAGTTTGAACAAGTGGTAGCAATGTTAAAACAAGAAGGGTGCCGATAATTCATGATGAAACAGGTTGTACTGGCGGCAGTATTAGGGCTGGCCCTCACCCTGGGCCTTACACCCCCTTGGATCCAATACCTGAAGCGGCTTGACTACGGACAGATTATTCGCAGCCAAGGCCCGAAGCGCCATCAGGCTAAATCCGGAACCCCCACCATGGGCGGAGTGGTGATAGTAGTGGCCGCTGCAGCGGCGACGGTGCTTCTGGCCGGGACGGCTCCGGAAACACTGGTAGCGCTGGCTCTTATGGTGGGGTATGCTTTGATCGGCTTGGAAGATGACTGGCGCAAGGCAGTTAAGAAACGGTCGCTGGGACTGAAGGCACGCGAGAAACTGTTTTTTCAGGTGGTCCTTGCGGCCCTGCTGGGCAGCTGGGTCTATTTCCAGGGCGAACTGGGCGGAGGTGTTAGTATCCCTTTCTTTGGTACTATACCTTCAGGGCCGTGGTATGTGGCCTTCGTGGTTTTGGTGGCGGTAAGCGCTGCCAATGCCGTCAACTTGACTGACGGTTTAGATGGTTTGGCCGCCGGTACGGTGCTGATCGCCCTGCTGGCCTTTACGGTTATAGCCTGGGAGCAACAGTCTAAGATAGCTATTTTTACCGCCGCCACGGTTGGAGCCTGTTTGGGTTTCCTTTGGTTTAACGGCTATCCGGCTCGGATCTTCATGGGGGATACGGGCTCCTTGGCTCTAGGAGCGGCATTGGCGGCAGCGGCAGTGTTTACCAAGACCGAGCTGCTCCTTATTGTCATCGGCGCTGTGTTTGTTATTGAGACCTTATCGATGATAATGCAGGTGGTATATTTTCGCCTCACCGGCGGAAGAATTTTCCGGATGAGCCCGCTTCATCATCATTTCGAGCTGGTAGGCTGGAGTGAGCCGGTGGTGGTGCGGCGCTTCTGGTTGGCGGGTACAGTGGCCGCCATCTTGGGTTTGGCTATTTGGTATAACTTTATGGCTTGAGCCGGGGCAGGAGGGGACTCTATGGACGAGCGAAGCGGGCAAACGGCGTTGGTTCTAGGTTTAGCCAAGAGTGGTTACGCCGCGGCCACGGCCTTGCTGGCCCGGGGTATACAGGTGATCGCCACTGATTTAGAGACCAGCCCGCTGATGCAGCAGCGGGCTGACCGGCTAACGGCTATGGGTGCTCAGGTGGTCCTGGGGGAACATCCGCTCAACCTCTTAGAGCCGGTGGACTATGTGGTCACCAGTCCGGGAGTGCCCGATACGGCGCCTATTATCATGGAGGGAAAACGGCGCAACCGGCCCATCATCAGCGAGCCCGAGCTGGCCTATTGGCTTTATCCAGGGCCGTATCTGGCGGTGACTGGATCGAACGGCAAGACCACTACTACCACCTGGGTAGGGGAAGCTTTAGTTGCCGCCAACATCCCAGCCGTAGTCGCCGGAAACATCGGCCGACCGCTCACTGAGGCCGTGTCCAATCTAAACCCGGGGAACTGGGTTGTGGCTGAGATGTCCAGTTTTCAACTGGAATACACCCACAAGTTTCATCCGCGGGTGTGTACGATCTTAAACTTAAGCGAAGATCATCTAGACCGTCACGGCAGCTTTGCCGCTTATGCGGCGGCCAAGGCCAAGATCTTCGCTCGTCAGGGGCGGCAAGATATTCTAATCCTTAATGCTGATGACAAGTACAGCTTGGACCTGGCAGCAGCAGCTCATTCCCGTACGGTGTTTTTTAGTCGCCGGCAAGTTCTTACAGCCGGCGCGTGGGTAGAAGACGGACACATTGTGCTGAATTGGGAAGGTGAGGGGGCTGTTATCTGCCGCACCGCTGAGGTGGGTATTCCGGGCGAGCACAACTTAGAGAATGCTCTCGCCACTGTGTGCCTGGCCAGGGCGGCCGGGGTAGCCGCTCCTGTTATTGCCGGCGTGCTCAAGTCTTTTCGAGGCGTGGAGCACCGCTGTGAGAAGGTGGCAGTAGTGGACGGGGTACAATACATAAACGACTCTAAAGGCACCAACCCAGACGCTACGCTTAAGGCCATCGCAGCTTTTACCCCGCCCATTATCCTTATTGCCGGCGGGCGGGACAAAGGCACCGACTTCGATACCCTGCTACCGGCCATTAGGGAACGCTGCCGCAGTGTGGTCTTGATCGGTGAAGCGGCTCCTAAAATTCGGCCCGTTCTGGCTAGGGCCGGATTCACCCCGATATTCGAAGCCGAGACCTTACCGGAAGCGGTACAGTTGGCGCACCGGTTAGCTCGTCCAGGTGAGACAGTGTTATTATCACCGGCTTGTGCCAGTTTTGACATGTTCTCGAGTTATGAGCAGCGCGGGCAGGTTTTCAAACAAGCAGTACAAGAACTGGGAGGGGACAGGGCATGAAACGGCGGCCCGACTTCCTAATTTTCTTTGCCACTGTGACCCTGCTGGGCTTTGGCATCATTATGGTCTTCAGTGCCAGCAGCGTAGCAGCCACAACTGAATTCGGCGACAGCTTCCATTATTTAAAGAAACAGGCTGTGGCCACTGTTATCGGCTTGGTGGGCATGTGGCTGTTCATGCACATCGACTACCACCGGCTGAAGAAATGGGCCCCGGTGGCTCTGGTGACAGCCGTAGCCCTGCTGGGCTTGGTGTTAGTCAAGAACATCGGCGTGGAAGGCGGCGGTGCTACGCGCTGGTTGGAGCTGGGGCCATTTAACTTGCAGCCTTCCGAGGTAGCTAAAGTAAGCATCGTACTGTTTCTGGCTAGTATCTTGTCTGGCCGGCAGAATAAGATTACAGATTTTTGGCGTGGACTTTTTCCGCTGATAACCATTTTGGGAGCTTTGTTCTTATTAATTCTAAGACAGCCGGATCTGGGGACCGCCATGATACTGACAGCAACAGCGGCAGTAATGCTTTACGCTGCCGGTGCCAAGACCGCCCATCTGGTCAGCCTGGCTATTCTAGTGGCACCGGGACTATGGTGGGTTATTATGAGGGAAGATTACCGACGGCGCAGATTCTTGGCTTTCCTAAACCCGGAAGCCGATCCTCAGGACACTGGTTTTCACATCATCCAATCGCTGTATGCCTTAGGGTCGGGGGGATTGTTAGGTACTGGCCTGGGTCAGAGCCGACAGAAGTTTTTTTGGTTGCCGGAGCGACACACGGACTTTATTTTTGCCATCATAGGTGAGGAACTGGGGCTCTTGGGAACCCTATTTGTGCTGGCCTTGTTCATGCTTCTGGCCTGGCGCGGTTGCCGCGCCGCCATGTTGGCCCCGGATCGGTTCGGTACTTTGCTCGGTATAGGCATTGTGGCCATGGTGAGCATCCAGGCGTTGGTGAACATCGGTGTGGTTACCGGCTCGCTCCCTATTACCGGTATTCCGCTGCCGTTCATCAGTTACGGCGGGTCGTCGCTGGTGTTCTCTTTGGCGGCCATCGGGGTTCTGCTCAATATTTCTCGCCACGGCCAGCGGTCTTAGCTAAGGAAGGTGTACTCTAATGAGAATTCTATTCACCGGCGGCGGCACTGGGGGCCATATCTATCCCGCCTTGGCAGTGGCCCAACTAATGTGCCAGCGGGATCCCGAGACCGAGATTCTGTTTGTAGGCACCGAGAAGGGACTGGAGCAGGAGCTGGTGCCTAAAGCCGGCTTCCGCCTGGAAACAGTAGCCGCTGCCGGCTTGAAACGGCGGCTATCCTGGGCCAATCTGAGGGTGTTGGCTACTAACGTCCGCGGTCTGGCCCAGGCTCTTGGGACAGTACGCCGGTTTCGTCCCCAGGTGGTGGTGGGTACCGGCGGGTATGTGGCTGTACCGGTGGTATTGGCGGCTGCTTGTCTTGGCCGGCCAATATTGCTGCACGAGCAAAATGCGCTCCCGGGTCTGGCCAACCGGTTTTTGAGCCGGTTTGCCCACTGCGTAGCCTTATCGTACCAACAAGCAGCCGCCTATTTTCCCCGTGCCCGGCGGGTGGTGATCAGCGGCAACCCAGTACGGGCCGCCGTCTGGCAAAAAAGCCGGAGCGACGGCCGTAGTAGCCTGAGGGTGAGCGACAGTGCGCGCTTGGTGCTGGTGTTTGGCGGTAGCCGGGGTGCTCGTCCCATTACCGAAGCGGCGGTGGCGGCAGCCCAGTATTTGTTGGCCGATCCAGAGATGGTTCTATTGATAGTGACAGGGACGGCGGACTTTGTTACAATTGAGGAGAAAGTTCGCCGCTTGGGTATACAAGCTCAGGGAGCGGGAAAAATGTTAATAAGGCCTTATCTATACAATATGGAGGATGCCTTGGCTGCGGCCGACGTAGTGGTGACTCGGGCCGGGGCCACTACTTTGGCTGAGATTACTGCCCGCGGTCTTCCGGCCGTACTGATCCCGTCCCCCTATGTAACGGCCAATCACCAAGAGCATAATGCCCGCACGTTGGCCCAGAGCGGGGCAGCTGTGATGATCCGGCAACAGGAGCTGTCGGCGCAGCTTCTGGCTGATACCATCCGGTCTTTGCTGGCCGATCCCCAGCGCTTGGCCCAGATGGCAGCTGCGGCCCGGTCTTTAGGCCGACGTGATGCGGCTGAGGTCCTGGTTCAAGAAATCCTTAGCCTAATTTGAAGTAACACTTTCAAGCCGTGCTGCATAAATTACAATGCTGGTGCTGGTCTAAAGTTGCCTGCTGCGCGGCTAAGTTTGTCGAGAGTGGGAAGGAGAGAACCTGAATGCCGACTAATAGTCGCACCATACACTTCATCGGCATCGGCGGTGCCGGCATGAGCGCCATCGCCAAGGTGCTACTGGAAGCAGGGAACACCATTACGGGTTCAGATTTACGGGTCTCCGATGCTACCGAGCGGTTGTCTGCCATGGGCGCTACTATCTGTGTGGGTCACCGGGAAGAAAATTTGCAGGACCCAGACGTGGTGGTAGTGTCTTCAGCGATTCCGGCTGACAATGTGGAGCTGTTGGCAGCCAAGGGACGCGGCATCCCAGTTATGCAGCGTGGCGAAATGCTGGCGGAGCTCATGAGCCAGCGAAAAGGCATTGCCGTAGCCGGGGCCCACGGCAAGACCACTACCACTTCCATGGCTTCTCTGGTACTGGAGAAAGCGGGACTGGATCCCACGGTACTCATTGGCGGTGAATTGAACGATATCGGCGGCAATGCCAAGTTAGGCTATGGTGAGTATTTGGTGGCCGAAGCAGATGAAAGTGACGGCAGCTTCCTCAAGTTAAGACCTCACATTGCCGTGATAACCAATGTGGAAGACGACCATCTAGATTACTATGGTAACTTAGACAACATAGTGACTGCTTTCAAAAGCTTTGTGGAAAAGATACCGGCAGACGGAGCCGCTGTTATTTGTGCCGACAATCCTAACGCTATGAAGATTGCCGCCACTGCCAACACCAACCGTCGGATCACTTACGGCCTCAATCACGGGGCCGATTATCAAGCCAAAAGCATCAGTTTTAAGGCCCTCACCAGTACTTGCCAGGTCTGGGAACGCGGCCGGTACCTAGGTCCCTTGGATCTGGTGGTCCCCGGCCGGCACAGCATACTAAATGCTTTGGCCACGGTGGCCCTGGCTCGGGAGGTGGGGGTTGAGTTTAACGTAATTAGAGAAGCGCTGGCCTCGTTTCACGGAGTGCACCGTCGGTTTGAACTATTGGGAACGGTAAATGGCATTTATGTGGTGGATGATTACGGGCATCACCCCACGGAGATAGCAGCGACTTTAAGCGCGGCCAGACAAGGGCAGTTTAACCGGATCATATGTGTGTTTCAACCCCATCGCTATACCCGGACCAAATTCCTCTATCGCGAATTTGGAGCTGCTTTTCACCAAGCCGATCTGCTTATTATCACCGACATTTATGCCGCCGGGGAAACGCCCATTGCCGGGGTGACGTCAGAGCTGATAGCCGATGCCGTGACAGCGCAGGGCGGGCCCAAGACAATCCGGATCCGGGATCTGAAGGAAGTAGTTCCGTACCTGTTGGAGTTGATCCAACCTGGTGACCTAGTGCTTACCTTAGGAGCAGGCAATGTCTGGACGGCAGGAGCGGAGTTGATCCAGGCACTGGCACCGGTAAAACAGGTGATCGAAGCGTAGAAACCACTGAAGGCGAGAGGGGAATAGGGGTGTTGCTGCAGTGGATAAATTCCTTATAACCGGCGGTAAGCCGCTGCAGGGATCCGTACGTATTGCCGGAGCTAAGAACGCTACCTTACCTATTATGGCCGCTTCGTTACTTTGCCCCGGTAGCTCCGAGATTAAAGAGGTTCCCAATTTGCGCGACGTCCACATGATGAAAGAAATCCTAACCCTGCTGGGGGCGAAAATTGAATCCGGTCCTGGGTGGTGCCGAGTCAACGCTGCTAAGGTGGCTTCGTCCCAGGTGCCGGAGCGGCTCATGCGCGAGATGCGTTCGTCGGTGTTTCTTATGGGTGCTCTACTGGGACGGTTGAGGAAAGTAAAAGTGTCGTACCCCGGCGGTTGTGCCATTGGTCCGCGGCCCATCGATCTGCATCTAAAAGGCCTGGCTGCCTTAGGAGCCCAAATCAGTGAACGCTACGGCTATATTATGGCCGAAGCACGGACTTTGCAGGGTGCAGATATCCATCTGGATTTTCCCAGCGTGGGAGCCACCGAAAACATTATGTTGGCGGCTGTACGAGCCCAGGGTGTTACTGTGATCCGCAATGCGGCCAAAGAGCCCGAAGTGGTGGATCTGCAAAACTTTCTCAACAAAATGGGGGCTTGTATCCGCGGTGCCGGTACCGATACCATCAAGGTGGAAGGGGTCGACAAACTGAAACCGGCCAGCCATAGCATAATTCCAGATCGTATTGAAGCCGGTACTTTCATGGTGGCCGCAGCCATGACTGGGGGCCATATTCGGCTGGAGAATGTTATTGCCGAACATACGGAACCGGTAGCGGCCAAGCTGCGCGAGGCCGGGGTGACGGTAGATACTGTCGGCGGGCACATAGAGGTGCAGTCTGAAGGGCAGCTCAAAGCCGTGGATGTGAAGACCTTGCCCTATCCGGGCTACCCTACTGACATGCAGCCGCAGACCATGGCTATGCTGAGCTGTGCTCAAGGAACCAGCGTTGTGATTGAGAATATCTTTACCAATCGGTTCAAACATGTGGATGAACTGAGGCGCATGGGCGCTCAGATCAGCATCGAGGGCCGAGCGGCAGTGATCCGAGGAGTAGAGAGGCTGAGCGGTGCCGCGGTGGAAGCGTCGGATCTTAGAGCCGGGGTGGCCTTGGTGTTGGCGGGACTGGCTGCGGAAGGACAGACCACAGTGGACCATGTGTACCACATTGACCGCGGTTACGATGGTTTAGAGCAAAAACTGTTGGCTCTGGGAGCCCAAGTGCAGCGCGTGCAACAATAAGCGGGCAGCTAGGGCTGCCCTTTGTTCCGCTGAGAGGTGAGGTGAAAGAGCATGCTGACTAGCCGTTCTTTCCGCCTTCTTTTTGTTTTATTTATTGTTCTTATGGGTCTGGGCGGAGGCCTAATGCGTTCACCGTTCTTTAATATAACCGCTGTGGAAGTGTACGGCACCCAGCAAGTATGTCCCGAGGAAGTGACGGCTCTTACCGGGGTCGAACCAGGGCTGAACATCTTTAGCCTGCGGACGGCAGATGTAGTTAAAGCCGCTTCAGGTCATCCTTGGATCCAAAGCGTGGATTTAGTCCGTCGGCTGCCGGATAAAGTGGTACTTAATGTTACTGAGCGGCAGCCAATTCTCCTGGTGCCCTATCGCACTTCTTTTCTGGAGGTGGCCGAGGACGGGGTGGTATTGGCTGTGCGTTCCACTTTGTCCGGACAAGCTTTGCCGTTGGTGACCGGGTTTTCAGTTAAGGACGAAGTGCGGTTAGGCCAGCAGCTACCAGGCGAGGAAGTAGCTCAAGTCAGCCGCTGCTTGAACGGACTACCAGCCGATTTCTGGTCGCAAGTGGCCGAAATCCACCTGGACGAAAACAAAGAGATCACCTTATATACTGTGGATAGAGTACAAATTCTACTGGGCGAACCAGTAAAGCTCAAACAAAAACTGGCGCTGTTGTCGGGGATTTGGACTGAGCTTACGAGTCAGAGGCAGACAGCGGTCAGCATCGATGTTAGAAGCGGTAAAGAAGCCATAGTTCGCCTGAAATAACAGATATCACCGCTGTTGTTTTCAGAGCAACCCGGGTTCGGTATGTTATAATGAGTTGGGGGAGGTGACTGCTTATGAAGCGTAAGGGTCAGATTTGGATTACTGTGATCTGTATTATGCTCGGAGTTATATTAACCGCTCAGCTTCGTACCCAGGCTGGGATCCGGCAAGATATCCCCACCAAACGAATTGAGGAAATGGCCAGCCTGCTCAAACAAGCAGAGTCAGAACGGGATGCGTTGCGGTCCCAACTGCACCAACTGCAGGCCGAGACCGATAAGATTTTGAATCAGGAAAAGGACGTTGCCGCCGGTGTTCAACGTGACTTACAACAGGCCCGCATGATGGCCGGCTTAACCGAGGTCCAAGGGCCAGGGTTGGTAATTAGGCTCACTGACAGTACCCGGGTTGCTCAAGCTGGGCAGGATCCCAATCTGTTTCTTATCCATGACGAAGATCTGCTGAAACTGATCAACGAACTCAAGGCCTCCGGAGCCGAAGCTATTACAGTCAACGAACAGCGGGTAGTGGCTGCGACCGAAATAAGATGTGCCGGACCGACAATTTCCGTTAACAATACCAGGGTCAGCCCTCCGTACGTGGTTGAAGCCATTGGCGATGCCATGGCGCTGGAGAGTGCTCTGAAGATGCGGGGCGGCATTATCGAAACCGTGCAGTTTTGGGGTATCCAGGTTCAGATGGAAAAAAAGGACCAGCTTGTCCTGCCGGCTTATGTAGGCAGCCACACGTTTAGATTCGCCCAACCGGTGGACAAGGAGGGGGCGAAGTAATGTTCTGGCCACTAGTGGGAATTCTGGTGGGAATGATGATCGGTTTAGTCTTTCCTTTTTCTTTTCCGGCGGCCTATGCCCGCTATATCGCGGTGGCTATTTTGGCCGGGTTAGACTCTGTCTTCGGCGGTATTAGGAGCAACTTTGAACACAGTTTTGACCCGGTGATCTTTATTTCCGGGTTTTTCAGCAATGCCGTCTTTGCTGCCGTTCTCACCTATATAGGTGATCGGTTAGGTGTAGAAATATACTATGCGGCGGTATTTGCGTTTGGCGTTCGTATCTTTCAAAACCTGGCCGCTATGCGCCGCTACTTGGTGGATCAGGTTCGACGGCGCAGCCAGAAGTAATCTAGTTAGGGAGCCCCTGCAGCTCAAGTGGTGGTAAGTGGCTAGTATTTGAAATTGGGCCGCTTTTGTGCTAATATTGTTCGTGTACGAAATATCTGCCGAGGGAGGTGAGGGTCTTGTCGCCAGTGCCGCCGGAACAGGTGGATCAGGTGGGTTACTATCTGCGCCGCATCTTTCGTTGTTTAGATCGAGATCTGGCTTTCTTATTGTCTCAGGAAGGGCTAACGTTTCCTCAAATGGTGGTTCTTCGGTATATACGGGCCAAGGACGGCACCACTTTAGCCGAACTGGCCGAGACTCTGCAATGGGCGGCCAGTACGTTATCCGGAATTATCAGCCGGTTGGAGCGCGACGGCCTGATAACGCGCCAGCCGGACCCAGCTGATCTGCGTATTTACCGGCTGCGGATTACAGCTAAGGCCGAAGCTATCCTCGGCAAAACATATCGGACCTATAATGACCATTTGGGTTGCATTTTAGCGCATTTTTCCCCGCGGGAAATCGAAGTCTTGTTGACCAGTTTGCGCCGTCTCTGGCAGGCGGTACAGCAGGAACAGCCGGGTCGAAACTAGGAGGGGACGTCACTTTGAACCGTCGAATAACTAACTTCACTGAAGGAAGCATACCTCGGCACTTGATCATGTTTGCCATCCCTATGTTTCTCGGAAACTTGCTCCAGGCACTCTACAATACGGTGGACAGCTTTTGGGTCGGGCAGTTTCTGGGCCGGCAAGCGCTAGCAGCGGTGGCGGTGGGTTTTCCGATTATCTTTACCCTTATTGCCATGGTGATAGGAGTCACCATGGCTACCACCACGTTGGTGTCCCAGTACTTCGGCGCCGGGCAAATGGACCGCGTGCACCGGACTATCAACAACTCCCTGGTATTGCTGATAGGTATGGGCATTGTCCTGTCGGTGCTCGGGGTTGCTTTTCGGGACGATTTGCTTCGGTTTATTCAAGCCCCTGCCGACATCATGCCCCTGGCCAGTACCTATATGGGTATATATCTCACCGGGCTGGTGCCTACGTTCCTGTATAATGTGGCCGGTGCCATTTTGCGCGGGCTGGGGGATTCGCGCAATCCGTTGCGGTTTTTGGTTTATGCTACCGTGCTGAATATTATTCTTGATCCGCTCCTAATTTTCGGCTTTGGTCCGGTACCGCCTCAGGGGGTGGCCGGAGTGGCTTTGGCCACGGTAATTGCCCAAACATTTTCGGCTGTACTGGCTATGGGTTACTTAGTTCGCCACTCAGGGTTAGTACAGTTTACCTTGGACTGGTGGCGGCTGGACCGGGAAATCTTAGCCCTGACCTTCAAAATTGGAATTCCGGCCGGGATGCAGCAAATGTTGGTATCGTTCAGCCACCTATTTATCGCCTCCCTGGTAAATCGGTTCGGCAGCACTGTGGTGGCAGCTTACGGGGTGGGAGCCCGCTGGGATCAGTTTGCTTTCATGCCGTCCATGAGTGTAGGCATGGCTGTATCGGCCCTGGTAGGACAGAATCTGGGGGCGGGGAAAGAAGAGCGCGTGCGCGAAATTGTAAAGTGGAGCGCATTCCTGGGTGGCGGAATTACCCTGGTTGTAGCTGCCATTGTGCTATCCATTCCAGGGACTTTGGTCCGGGTCTTCACCGATGACGCCGCTGTAATTGCCGCCGGCATTACCTATTTGCGCCTAATCGCCTTTAACTACGTCCCCTTTGCCCTCATGTTTGTTATGGGCGGAGTCATGCGCGGTGCCGGCGATACCGTAGCGACGTTCGTGGCCTCACTTCTTAACCTGTGGGGTGTGCGGGTACCGTTGGCAGCTTATCTCTCCAGCCAGCCCCAGTTAGGGATAAAAGGGGTTTGGATGGCCATGATGATCAGCCCTTATGTGGGCACCACTCTGCAGGCAATCTACTACCGCAGCGGGCGGTGGAAAAGGCGCACCCTTGTCCGCCGAACACCGGTGCAGGAATAAAAT
>DURJ01000150.1 GCA_012837285.1 Bacillota bacterium | reverse complement strand
GGCGTAACGGACTTTGAGCGCCGCATGCAATACATACGTGCTTTAAGAGGAGAGCTTTCACGCACCATCAGCCAGATGCAGGGCGTTCGTTCGGCGGCAGTAGAGTTAGTGCTGCCCGAGGAACGCCTATTTGCGAAAGAAGCGAGCCCTCCCACTGCTTCCGTGGTTCTGGATACAGTGGGCGAATTAAGTGCTAGTCAAGTGCGAGCTATCATGCACCTGGTATCACATAGTGTGGAAGGATTGGTTCTAGAGAACATTACCGTGGTGGACATCAGTGGCCAGGTTCTGTCTGATCTAATCGATCCACAGGTGTCGCCGGCAGGACTGTCTGTATCTCAGTTGCAGTTGCAGCGTTCGGTTGAAAGGGAGATTGAACGCAACGTTCAGACTATGCTGGAACAAGTGCTAGGTTCCGGGATGGTGGTAACCAGAGTAAAAGCCGAGTTAAACTTTGATCAGCGTGAGGTTACGAGCGAATTCTTTCAACCGGTGGTGGATGACGAGGGGATACTGCGCAGCATCCAAGAGCTGAAAAAGACTTTCGAAGGGCAAACTGCCACCGAGGGAGCCGCCGGAACGGCCACCAACTTACCGCCTCGCTACCCAACCGATGCCGGTGCTGAGGGTAGATACGAGGAAATGGAAACCACTAGAAACTATGAAGTCAGTCAAACCCGCGAACATTTGGTGGTAGCCCCCGGCAGTGTACGTCATCTATCGGTAGCGGTGCTAGTGAACTCTAATCGCGACGGGGGCTTTTCCCAGCCGGAACTGGATGCTATTCAAACAGCGGTAGCGCATGCGGTCGGTCTTCGTCCGGAGGATCGATCGGATCAAATTAGCGTAGTATCGTTGCCATTTACACCGGTTGCTGCTGAACCGGCTTTCCAGCCACCTTCGCTTCTGAAGCACCCGTTGGTTTATCTGGTCCCGGCTGTGGTGGCGGCGATATTGATTCTCTTTGTTTGGCGGCGTCGCCGTAAGACGGTTTCCTTAGATGAGTTAGCCCGGGCTGAAATAGTGGCCCGGGAAGCTGCAGCCACGGAAGAGGATCCAGAAGTGGCTGAACGTGAGCGTATCCGTAAAGAAGTGGAGCGGTTAGCCCGACAGCGGCCGGAGGAGCTAGCCCAACTGTTGACAACTTGGATTAGCGAATGAGAAAGCGGTGATAAATGTGCGCTCGGGCCTCAGCGGCAAAGAAAAGGCGGCGATTATTCTGATTTCTCTCGGGCCTGAGCTTTCCGGACAGGTGCTCAAGCATTTACGAGAAGATCAGATAGAGGAATTAACTTTAGAAATTGCCGGCTTACGCCGGGTGGAACCGGATGTTGCTGATGCGGTCCTGCGGGAGTTTCATCAGTTGTGCCTGGCTAAAGAGTATATAGCCCAAGGGGGCATTGAATATGCCCACGACATGCTGGAACGGGCACTGGGAACTCAGCGAGCGCTTGATATTATTAATCGGTTAACTGCATCTCTTCAGGTACGGCCCTTTGACTTTGCTCGTAAGACCGATGCCAATCAGCTCTTAAGCTTTATTCAAAACGAACATCCGCAGACCATTGCTTTGGTAACAGCATATTTACAGCCGGATCAAGGAGCCCATATTCTTTCCTCCTTGGAACCGGAGAAGCAGATCGAAGTGGCTAAACGAGTAGCTTTGATGGATAGTACGTCTCCGGACGTGATTCACCAGGTAGAAAAGGTACTGGAGCGAAAGCTGGCCGCTACCAGTAGCCAAGAATACGCTCAAGCCGGCGGGATCGAATCTATTGTTAATATGCTCAATGCTGTGGACCGGGGTACAGAAAAGACAATTTTGGAAGCGTTGTCTCAGCAGGAACCGGAGCTGGCGGAAGAGATCAAGCGCCGCTTGTTCACCTTCGAAGATATTGTTATTTTGGACGACCGAGCTGTTATGCGGGTACTGCGTGAAGTGGATTTGAACCGAGATCTACCTTTGGCACTTAAGGTGGCCAGCGAAGATGTGAAGCGCAAGATCTTCAAGAATATGTCCAAACGAGCCGTGGATACACTGCAGGAAGAAATTGGCTACCTGGGACCGGTGAGACTACGCGATGTGGAAGAGGCCCAGCAGAAAATCGTCAATATTATTCGCAAGCTGGAAGAAAGCGGGGAAATCATAGTTGCTCGAGGCGGGGAGGCTGAGGTTATTGTCTAGCATATTGAAAAAACCGCCTATAAGTCAAAAACCACTAATAGTGACTGCCCTGCCGATGGTTCAGGCAGAGCCGAATTCTAATATAGCTCGGTTGGAGACCAAAGATCGGCGGTGTGAGCGGTGCCTTAAAGATATGGTTAAGGTAATGGAGACTAATTTGCTGGCTGCGGCTAAACATAGAGCTGTCATACTGGAGCGCGAAAGCAAGAAACGCGCTGAAGATATTATGACTAAAGCGCGTCAGCAAGCTGCTCAGCTAAGACAGGAAGCAACCGACAAAGGCCACCGGGAAGGCTACCAGGCTGGTTTTGAAGCCGGGCAGGAGACAGCCAGAGAACTGGTGGACGAGGCTCGGGAACTGCTGGCAAAAGCGAGGGAAGAGAAAGCCAGACTTCTAACCGAGGCGGAGCCGGAGGCGCTGGAGTTGGCCTTCCAACTGGCAGGAAAAATATTGCGCCGCGAGGTGACCAAGTCACCGGAGGCGTTAGCAGAGCTGCTTAAGGCTGCAGCCGATAAACTGCCTCAGGGCGAACCGGTGGTGGTGGAAGTTGCCCCGGGTGAGAAACAGCTTTGGCACGAGGCTGAGGAGACACTCCGAGCGGCCATGTCTGATCGGCCGTTTGAGATTGCTGAAAATGCTACTGTACCCCCAGCGGAGTTTATGCTTTCTTCTGCAGTAGGCACTGTTGATGCTCGCCTCCAGCCACAATTAGAGGTCTGCCGAACTCACCTTCTAGGGGAGGATGTTTAATGTCGTCCTTGACGCCGAACCTTAGGCCTTACTGGGAGCAACTGCAAACCATAGATCCGCTTCGGGCTTGGGGACGGGTGTCGCGCTTAGTGGGGTTTACTTTAGAGTCGGAAGGACCGCCAGCAGAAGTGGGTGAGGTATGCCTGCTGTCTACGGTTACCGGCGGCACCACTTTAGCGGAAGTAGTTGGATTTCGCGACCGTCATTTGTTACTAATGCCCATCGGTGATTTAACCGGTATTGGCCCCGGAACGAAAGTGGTTGCCACTGGTGCACAATTGACGGTGCGAGTGGGACCTGAGCTTAGGGGGAGAGTACTGGACGGGTTGGGTTGTCCTATCGATGACGGACCGCCATTGGTCAATGGAACTACATATCCGCTCAAGGCTCAGGCACCGCATCCTCTACTACGGCAGCGCATTGAGGAGCCCTTGGAGTTAGGAGTTAAGGCAGTGGACGGACTTCTAACCTGTGGGAAAGGTCAGCGCTTAGGTATTTTTGCTGGTAGCGGTGTTGGCAAGAGCACCATGCTGGGGATAATGGCCAAGAATACCACCGCTGACATAAGTGTTGTGGCTCTCATCGGTGAGCGGGGGCGGGAGGTAAGGGAGTTCTTGGAGAAATCTTTAGGCAGTGCCGGGTTGGAACGCTCGGTAGTGGTAGTGGCCACGTCTGATCAGCCGCCGCTGATTCGAGTCAAAGGAGCCTTTGTTGCCATGAGTATCGCTGAGTACTTCCGCAACCAAGGATTTGATGTGCTGTTTATGATGGACTCTATCACCCGTTTTGCCATGGCCCAGCGGGAAATCGGATTAGCTGCCGGTGAACCGCCTACCACGAAAGGATATACCCCGTCAGTCTTTTCCTTGTTACCCCAATTGCTGGAACGAGCTGGGGCAGCTGAACGCGGAACTATAACAGGTCTGTTTACAGTACTTGTAGATGGCGATGACCTCATGGATCCTATTGCCGATGCCGCTCGCAGCGTTCTGGACGGCCATATTGTGCTCGCTCGGCGTTTAGCCAGCTTGAATCACTACCCGGCGATAGATGTATTACAGAGTGTGAGCCGGGTGATGCCTGATGTAGTGGATGAACAGCAACTGCGGCTGGCTCAGGAAGCGCGGGAGGTACTGGCAGTTTATCAGGAAGCTGAGGACCTGATCAACGTTGGGGCCTATGTTGCCGGTAGCAATCCTGCTATTGACCGGGCCCGATCCCTGATCGACCCTCTCCGAGCTTTTCTCCGCCAGGGTGTGGATGAAGCCTTCACTCTGGCCGAAACGCGGCAGTTACTAGCTCAGGCCCTTAAGGAGAAAGAGGAGGAATGAGTACATGGAGTTTCGCTTTCGCCTGGCACGGGTGCTTAAAGTAAAAGGAATATGGGAAGAACAAGCCAAGCTAATACTGGCAGCCGCCGTGGCGGTGCGGGAGCGAGAAGAAAGGCTTCTTGATCAAAAGGCTACTTGTTGGCATTTGACCTGGACCGATCTTACAGGGACTGGCCTTAGGGAGGGGCGGGAGATAGCAGGACAGTATCTGTTGGCCCGCCTGGCCAAGGGTGACTATGAACGTCAGACGACTAGGGTTCAAGAAGCCCGGCACAAATTCGCCACTCAACAACAGGAGTTTTTGCAACGCCGGGCCGACCGACAGGTATTGAGTCAACTGGAAGAGAAGAGACGGGCCCAATATATTCTAGAAACTCAACGCACCGATCGAGCTCAGCTAGATGAAGTGGCCTCCCTGTTCCACCTCAAACGCCAAAGGAGGGTCTGAGGTGGCCAAAGTAACAACAATTCAGTCCAGCCCACCCAGGAAAGGGTGCTGGCTCGTATGGTTAGGGGTACTGCTGGCTGTTCTCTTTCTAGCGGTGTTGGTGTTCTTGTTGTTGAATTTCTTAGGTGTTGTTAGTCTATCGTCTTTACCTCGGACTCTACCCTGGTTCCAATCTCCGGCAGTGGAATCCGAACAGATTCAACAACAGGAACAACTGGCCCGGGAAAATGCTGGTTTGCAGGCGGATCTGGCCCAGCTGTCCAGTCGGCTGCAGGATAAAGAAAGCGAGATTGCTGCTTTGCAGGAACAGGTAGAACGCCTTCAGGCTGAACTGGCAGAGCTTACCCGGCAAGAAGAGGCTTTTGCCGCCGTGGCTTCAGTCTATGGCCGTATGGATCCACAAGCAGCAGCGGGTATCCTGGGAAAACTGCCCACGGAGGAAATACTGCCACTTCTGCGCAAGTTGAAAAAAGACCAAGCGGCAGCTATTTTGGCTTTGATGGATAGCGAAAAAGCTTCCGAGCTCACTCGAGCTTGGGCAAGAATAGAACCAGAAAGCTGAACCAGGAAAGGAGGTGAGAACATGACTGAGACTGTACACATTGCTGCCGGAAGGGAAGCTCAACTTGCAGCGAGGTTTGAGAGGCAAAAGACCATCCCGAGGGAAGATTTAGGGCCAGCTGGTTTTGCTGCTCTGTTGGCCGGGATGCTTGCCGGAACTGAGTGGCCGCCTATTTCTTCGGCAGCCCAGGAGGTATCGATGGCAGAAGAGAAGATGGTCTCTGCGGCCGGAGGGATGGAGCTTACCAGTGTTGGTCACCCAGCCGTGCCGGCTGTAGACACCGACGGCGAACCAGCGGAAGGGGCTGCTGGACCGAAAGAGCCAGTTAAGCTAGAGGAGACCCTGGTCTTTGCGGCCGGAAAGGAACGCCTACCTTCGGAGCTGCTTTCTGCCGAACTGGATGCTGCCCGAGGAAGGTCGAAACAAGCCGCTGGGTTTCCGGGGGTGGCCGAGGAAGAGAACGGCGTCACTGCTGAGACCGTCGCTCGCTCTTCAGCTGCTGTTTTGACACTGGACGGGTTGTCTGCCCAGGGAACTGGACCCGCTGCAACCGAGCGGGAGAACCTGGAGCCGGTGAGACCGCCACCGGTACCTGGAGCTTTGGGAGCTGATGAGCCCATAGCGGTTCAAGAATTGCTCAAAACAGAGACCGCTCCGAAGGCAATGCCGGCAAGCAGGACGGCTCCAGTTCGTAGTCAGGCCAAAGAACAAGCAGCCACGGCGTTGGCAGCGCCGCGATTCACTATTCCTGAAGGTATCGACCTTGACCGGGAAGAAAACAGACTGTCTCTAACCGAAGCCAGTCGCTTGTTTCGGCAAGCCCTGGAGCAGGCAAGCCGGCAACAAGGCAGCGGCCGGCAGGAAGTAACCCTCAAACTTGATCCGCCTAACTTAGGACAGGTGCGCCTCACCTTACTGCACCGTACTGGTGTTGTGAGTGCCCGTTTTCAGGTGGAGAATAATGCGGCTCGTGGCGCTCTGGAGTCGAACATGACCGAGCTTAAGGAAAGCTTGGTTCAGCAGGGGATCAAGGTAGAGGAACTGACCGTATTCATAGGTCAGGGTGGCACCGACAGTAATCAGTTTCACCAGGGACAGGACAGATTTCCTTCCCACCCATCCCGGACTCTCTTCGGAGCACAACCTGTCGGTATCTTCTCAGATCACCAGGATGACCGGCCCGTTTGGGCCCAGGGTACTCTGGATTTACTAATTTAGGGGGTGAGAGGTCCATGCAGGTAAGCGCGGTGGGCAATGAAACCGGCAGCACGGTCTTTGCCGCTCAAACGCTGGGCAAGGACGACTTCTTACAGCTGCTAGTTACTCAGCTTAGGCTTCAAGATCCGCTGGAGCCAATCAAAGAAAGGGAGTTCATCGCTCAGCTGGCTCAATTTAGCACCTTAGAAGGGGTCAATAACCTGTCCCGGGAGCTGGCTGCACTGACTGATCTACAGCAGGCTTTGCTATGGCAGAGTGCAGACCAAGCTGCGGTCCAGATGATCGGCCACCAGGTAACGCTGGCCACAGATGATGGTGAGATAAGCGGTACCGTGAGTTCTGTTCGCTGGCACCAGGGCCGACCACAAATTGTCGTGGGAGATCAGGCGTATGACCTGGGCTATGTAAAAGAGCTAAGATTGGCCCCGGCGAAAACCGACCGTGAGGATGAGACTTATGACCGACAATAGAGTGTTCCTCCCGCCTCCAATCCTTAAGCCGGCAGTGCGTCCCACGGCTGCAGCTCAGGCGGACACCAAGATTGCTCCGCAAGAAGAGAGGGATTTTGCGGCCTATCTAGCCGAAGCACAGGGGTTGCAGGTATCACGCCATGCCCAGGAGCGCTTGTCCCGACGGCAGATTCCACTGACGGTGGAAACCTGGGGCCGAGTTCTTCAGGCGGTGGACAAAGTGGCGGCAAAGGGTGGTCGTGATTCGCTGGTATTGGTAGGGGATTTGGCCTTGGTGGTGAACATTCCTAACCGGACAATAATAACAGCGGTAGACGGACCTAGTATGAGAGAACGAGTGTTTACCAATATTGACAGTGCCGTAATTGCCTAGAGCCGGACCTTTCCGGGGGCTCTGCGCTGCCGATTGACTGAAGCAGCGCACGGCAAGAAAGGAGGAAAGTGTCATGATGCGTTCCATGTACGCGGCCGTATCAGGCTTGCGTAATCACCAGACCCGTATGGATGTGATTGGCAACAACATTGCTAATGTTAATACCATCGGTTTTAAGAAAAGCCGAGTTACCTTTAAAGATGCTTTCAGCCAAGTGCTAAGGGGGGCTAGCCGACCTCAAGGCGGCCTCGGCGGCACTAACCCTATGCAGGTGGGCATGGGGATGGTACTGGGCTCCATCGATACCATTCACAGTAAAGGCAACGCCCAAAGCACCGGCAATATGACCGACTTGGCTATCGATGGCGAGGGGTTCTTTATCTTGAATTCAGGCACTGGTTCCATTTACTATAGCCGGGCGGGAGCCTTCCGCTTTGACCGGGCAGGGAACTTTACCAACCCTGACGGGCTCAAAGTGCAAGGGTGGTATTTAGACGAGCAGGGAGAGCGGATTAGGAGCCGCACCGACAATCACAAGGATCCGTCGGCACCGCCCATGGATCTGGCCCTGATTCACCAGCTGGCACCGCCGAAGGCCACGGAAAACGTAGTGTTGTCTGGCAACTTGCACGACGGCACAGAAAGCGAGGAATTCAGTCGTAGCTTCACCGTGTACGATCAAAAAGGGAACGGTTATGATGTGCAGATAGAGTTTACGCCATCTGGTACTGCCAATGTATGGAGCTGGACCATTCCACAGGATGGCAACGAAGACCACCCCTACCCGTCCATCGACGGTACCATTGAATTTACAGAAGGCGGAAGGCTAAGTCAGGTATCATTAAATAGTACACCATCAACAGATGCTACTGTAGAATTGCAGTTTGTTGCACCAGATGGCGGAACGACAAAACAAGCCTTTGACTTCTCCGCTATCACTCAGTACGCCGATCCTCGGGGCGAGTCGGTACTGAAGGTGCAGCAGGACGGCTACACCTACGGTGACTTGGAGGAAATTGTAGTGGACGACAAAGGCGTTATCTCCGGTAGCTACTCAAACGGCACCAGCCGTCCGCTTTTGCAGGTCGCCATTGCTGCGTTTACAAACCCCAGTGGGCTTATTGGTCGGGGGAACTCGTTATTCACTCTGTCCAACAACAGCGGCGATCCGCAGATAAACCCGCCAGGTATGGGCCTGGCCGGGGCGGTGGCGCCCAGTTCGCTGGAAATGTCCAATGTGGATTTATCGGAGGAATTTACCGATATGATTGTTACTCAGCGCGGTTTTCAGGCCAACTCCCGCGTTATAACAGCCTCGGATGAAATGCTGCAGGAATTAGTGAATATGAAACGGTAGTTGTTCGGTTGGTCCAGGCCGGGAAGGCAGGGCTTCAGGTCCTGCTTTCCCGAATGGAGGTGTGAGCATGGACATTGCCACAATAATTGGCATAATATCCGGCCTAGTACTGCTTGGAACTGCGCTGGGGCGTTCCGGTGGCCTGAGAACTTTCTGGGATGTGCCTTCGCTGATGATCACGTTGGGCGGCACTATTGCCGCAACTTTTATTAACTACCCTTTGGATCAGATACTTAGCATCTTCAAGGTAGTACAGCATGTCTTTCGTCGCAAACTACCGCCGCCGGAAGATGTTATTGCTAATCTGGTATATTTCACCGAAAAGGCTCGCCGGGAAGGGATTCTGGCTTTGGAAGAAGAGGCGGAAGCCTTGGATGATGAATTTATCAAGAAGGGTCTGCAGCTGGTGGTAGATGGAAGTGATCCGCAGCTGGTTCGCAATATCTTAGAGACAGAACTGGCTTTTGTGGAAGAGCGCCATAAGTCCAGCCAGGGACTCTTTATCACCATGGCTACGTTAGCACCGGCCTTTGGAATGTTGGGTACCATTATCGGGCTCATTGCCATGCTGAGAAGCCTTGACGATCCTCGTTCCATTGGCCCGGCCATGGCTTTAGCTTTAATCACCACTTTCTATGGTTCTATCATTGCCAACCTTGTTTGCATTCCCGTCGCTGGGAAGCTTAGTGTTCGTTCCGGAGAAGAGATACTCTTGAAAGAACTTGTAATTGAGGGCGTGTTATCGCTGCAAGCCGGGGAGAATCCTCGCTTGGTTGAGGAGAAACTGAAAGCTTTTCTACCTCCCAAAGCGCGCGATTCCTTGGCCGCCAAGCGCCAAGCGTTGGATATGGGGCAACGGGAGGTGCTGCCATGAACCGACGCCGCAGAAACAATCGTGAGTTGTCACTGCCAACTGCTGCCGGCTGGATGACTACTTACGCCGATTTAGTTACCAATATGTTATGCCTGTTCGTCTTACTATTCGCTTTTTCCCAAGTGGATGTAGCTCGGTTTCAGGAAGTGATTATTTCGGTACAGGGGGCTTTCGGTGTGCTACAAGGCGGCAGCTCCCTTACCCCGGAGGCTTTGCCCGGTGGAGCTGGGGACGATATAACCTTGCAATGGCAAGCTGAGCAACGACGGTTGGAAGAGATTATGGGGGAAATCCAACAGTACGTGGACAGCAGCGAGCTGGAAAACAAAGTCCAGGTGTGGTTAGACGAGCGCGGATTGATGATTCGGTTCTTAGACACGACATTGTTTGACTTAGGCCAAGCGAATCTAAAACCAGAAGCTCAGGTGATTCTAGACAACGTGGCTCAGATTCTGGTTACTGTACCTAACCGGATCAGGGTGGAAGGGCATACCGATGATTTACCGATTAATACCTATCGCTTTCCGTCCAACTGGGAATTATCCACCACTCGTGCTACTACGGTAGTAAAGTATTTCCTGGAGCAATACGGTTTGCCCCCAACCCAGTTCTCGGCTGCAGGTTACGGGGAATGGTACCCAGTAGCACCTAATGACACAGCCCCAAACCGGGCCCAAAATCGACGAGTAGACATTGTAATTTTGCGCTCCAGTATCGGCCAGGAAGAGCTGCCCACCAAGAAGGGCTGGGAAGGAGGTGCTCCTGGTGAATAAGACCAACCAAGTAGCCTTGACTCCGCCGAAAATCATTTTGATCAGCCTCCTTCTGTTGGTTTTGTTTGCCGTGACTACGTTAGGGATTGTCACCTTTTTGGTAAGAAATCAGAGGGAGCCGGCTCCGGCAGCGGCTAAACCGCAAGGCACCGGTCCCACTTATCCTTTGGAAAGTTTTAATGTAAATTTGGCTGACCAGGAGAGCCGGCATTATCTTAAAGCAACTATAACACTTGAACTAAGCTCACCTAAGGTTGTGACAGAACTGGACAAGCGCCAAGCTCAGATTCGCGACATTACCATAACATTGCTTAGAGAGAAGAAAGCTGCAGATCTCAAGGCCGGAAACACAGCCGTAATTGAGCTTAAACAACAGATTCAGAAACATATCAATATAGTGCTGGAAAACGGACAAGTGACAGCTGTATACTTTACCGAATTTATTGTTCAATAGGGAAGGTGATACCGTGGCAGAGGTGCTTTCCCAAAATGAAATAGATACCCTGTTGGCGGCGTTATCCAGTGGTAGTGTTGATGTGAATGGTATCAAAGAAGAAGAGGAGCAGAGAAGGATCCGGATCTATGATTTCCGGCGTCCAAATCGTTTTTCTAAGGAACAAATCCGAACCCTATACATGCTTCATGACAACTTCAGCCGCCTGCTCAGCACATTTTTAGCCACTCAATTACGTACCCCAACCCAAGTGGAATTGGTGTCGGTAGAAGAGATGACCTTTGATGAATTTACTCGCTCGGTGCCTAACCCAACCGTAATGGCTTTGGCCAATCCTAACGAACTGGAGGGACAGATTGTACTTGAGCTCAATCCCGGGTTGGCTTTTGCCCTGCTGGAGCGCCTATTGGGTGGACAGGCCGAGGGTCTAATGGACGTAAGACCGCTGACGGACATTGAATTAGCAGTGGTAGAGCGGCTTATTCATCGGGTGTTACAGGTGTTAGATGAAGCTTGGGCTCATGTTTCGCCGTTACGATTGGAACTGGAGCGGATGGAGACTAATCCGCAGTTTGTTCAAATTATTTCCCCCTCGGAAATGGTAGCTTTGGTCTCACTGAGGGTGAAAGTGGATGCTGCCGAGGGATTGTGCAACTTTTGCTATCCATATTTGTTGTTAAAACCGGTGGCCCCTAAGCTCAGTGCTCACCATTGGTTTTCGGCCCTGGATCCCCGAGTGGCACCGGCTAACCAAGAGGTTTTGCGCCGCCGTTTGGCCCGTACCAGCATTCCGATTGCAGCGCAGCTGGGGCAAGCAAAAATAACGGTTCGCGACTTGCTTAATCTGCAAGTAGGAGATGTTGTGGAACTAAACACCCGTGTCGGTGGAGATATACTCCTTCTCGTGGGGTCACAGCCCAAGTTTTGGGCTTGCCCGGGACGGATTGACGGCCGTTTAGGTCTGAAAATCAGTACCCCGTACAAAGGAGATGAGAATGGTGGCTGATAAGCTTCTGAGTCAGGAAGAAGTGGATGCTATCTTAAAGGCTGGAATTCAAAATGAAGACGAGAACCCGTATCTTGACCATGTAGAAACCGATGCCCTGGGTGAGATTGGCAATATCGCCATGGGTACGGCAGCCACGACCTTGTCCATGCTGCTAGGACAAGAAGTCAAGATAACCACTCCCAGAGTTTTCATTACTACCGAGAAAAAACTTAGGCAGGATTACCCGTACCCGTATGTATTGCTGGAAGTAAGTTATGTTCAAGGCCTCCAAGGGACCAATCTTTTGGTGGTACAAGAGAAGGACGCTATTTTGATTTCGGAATTGATGATGGGTGGCAGTGAATTGCCGCCAAACATCCAAGAACTGGACGAGATGCGTTTGTCGGCTGTGGGTGAAGCCATGAACCAGATGATGGGTTCTTCAGCCACCGCTATCTCTACGGTATTTGATCAGAGAATTAGAATTTCACCACCCAACATTCACTACATTAATCTGGCCGAAACTGAGCTGGCGGCAGTGAATGGGAAGCAACCCTTGGTTCAGATATCATTTGCTATGACCATAGGTAGCTTAGCTGATACAGAGATTATGCAAATCCTGCCTCTGGATTTTGCCAAGGAAATGGTGGCTACGCTTATGGGGTCGCTGGCTGACAGCGTAAGTGGCAGCCCGGATGTACGCGAGCTGGTCAGCGGCCAAACGGTTTCAGCACCCGCTGGGCAACCTGATCGGCCAGAGCAGGCGGCCGTGTCGGCGCAACCTTCAGCCCCTACAGCCAAGGCTACGCCTTTACCCCAGGAAAAAGTGGTGGTTCAACCGGTAGCCTTTGCTCCACTCACTGCTGAGCAGCCTTCTTCGGTAGGCACTAATCTAGATCTCTTGTTGGATATCCCACTGGAGGTGACAGTAGAACTTGGACGTACCAAAAGACTGATCAAGGATGTGCTTGAGCTCGGCGTTGGGTCCGTGATTGAACTGGATAAGCTGGCTGGTGAGCCTGTTGATGTGGTGGTGAACAGCAAGCTGGTAGCTCGGGGTGAAGTAGTTGTTATCGACGAGAACTTTGGCGTTCGGATAACCGACATTCTTACCCCGGTGGAACGGGTAAAACAGTTGCAATAAGAGCGGGAGGGTAAAAAGTGAGTAATAGAATTCTCATTGTAGATGATGCAGCTTTTATGCGGATGATGCTCAAAGATATTTTAGTCAAGAATGGCTATGAGATCGCCGGCGAGGCCCCGAATGGGGTTTTGGCCATAGAACGCTACAAAGAAACGCAACCGGATTTGGTGACTATGGACATCACTATGCCTGAGATGGACGGAATTACCGCGGTTAAGAAAATAAGGAAGATTGATCCGGAAGCCCGAATTGTTATGTGCAGTGCCATGGGTCAGCAGGCTATGGTAATTGAGGCTATTCAGGCCGGAGCACGGGATTTTATCGTTAAGCCGTTTCAACCGGAGCGAGTTATCGAGGCAGTGCGCAAAAATTTAAATTAAGGGGTCTTGACCATGCGCTACTCTCGAGATAAAGCAGTTAGAGTACTAGTTATCCTAATACTATTGGTCTTAGTGTGCTCAGAAGTTCAGAGGGACGCCAAAGCGGCCACTGCCCAGCAACAAGAGTTACCGGCAGATCAGAGCGATACTACCAGGGCCCATACTTATGGGTCGGCATTTAGCCCCGGACGCTTACTGCTAAAAATGATCCTGGGCTTGGCCGGTGTTCTGTTTCTTTTGTTTTTACTGGGAAGAATTCTCTCCGGTCGCTTGGGACTGCCGGCGGGAAGTGCTCGCTATTTATCGGTACTGGATAGCTTGCCGCTGGGCTCGGGAAAGGGTTTGATTATTATTCAGGTGGGCAAAAGACACTACCTGCTGGGTATTGGTGGTGAGCGCATTGATCTGTTAACGGAGCTTGAAGAAACAGATTTAGTTGCCTCGGCCGAGAATCTCAGCTTTGCCGGGGTATTAACCCAGGCGCAAGGTACAAGACAGAGCAACTGGCAACAAACAACTGAGCTCATCCAGCGCCAAATAATGCGCTTGCGCCGCAATGATCACAGGGAGCGCGAGGGAGAAGGCGAATGAAGATGACAAGGCGGTACTTGGGGATAGGTGCAATTATTATTTTGATTATCTTAGGAGTCGGCTGCTCAGTTGCGGCTCAACCGGCAGCTTTCCCGCGAATCGAGTTAGGACTTACACCGGCTACAGAGCCGCAAGAAGTGGCACTTGGTCTACAACTTTTGTTTATGCTTACTGTGCTTTCGTTGGTGCCGGCAATATTGGTATTAACTACATCCTTTACCCGAGTGGTAGTAGTTCTGTCTTTTGTCCGCAGCGGACTGTCCACGCAACAGGTTCCACCTAACCAGGTGATTCTTGGCTTAGCGTTGTTTCTAACCTTTTTTATTATGGCCCCGTACTGGAGTCAAGTTAATGAGCAAGCTTTGCAGCCTTACTTAAGCGGACAGCTTTCATCTCAGGAAGCACTGCAGATCGGCACCCAGCCCATACGGACTTTCATGTTTCAGGAGACGAGGGAGAAGGATCTGGCTTTGTTCATCGGACTGGCCGATTTGCCCCGCCCGGATGTGCGCGACGATGTGCCCACCCATGTCCTTATCCCTGCTTTTGTGATCAGTGAGCTGAAGACGGCCTTTGAGATCGGTTTTCTTATTTACATACCGTTCCTTATTATCGACATGGTGGTGGCCAGTACCTTGATGTCCATGGGTATGTTGATGCTCCCGCCGGTTATGATTTCGCTTCCATTTAAGTTGCTGTTATTTGTGATGGTAGATGGCTGGCACCTTGTAGTTCGAGCTCTGCTGGAAAGCTTTTAGAGAGGAACGGAGTGAAGTATCATGAGTGAAGAGTTTGTCCTCAGTCTTGGGCGCGATGCCCTGTATACGGTACTACTGGTAGCCGGCCCTCTGTTGCTACTCAGCCTGTTTGTGGGTCTCATCATCAGTGTTTTTCAGGCTACAACCCAAATTCAAGAACAGACGCTGTCCTTTGTGCCGAAAATAGTGGCCGTTCTTTTGGGTTTGGTGCTGTTCGGCCCCTGGATGCTGCAAATAATGCGTGAGTTTACTGTCCGCCTAGTAACTGCAATTCCGGCGGTATTACGCTAAGGTGTACATATGCTAGACTTTGTTTACTGGACTAAGGCGTATCAGTTGTTTCTGTGTTTGGTGGCCCGCTTAAGCGGCTTTCTGGCTACAGCTCCTTTCTTTGCCAGTAGGAACATTCAACCCAGTGTACGGGGTTTTTTAAGTATATTGCTGGCTCTGCTTTTTCTGCCTCTGTTTTCGGCGGGAGACCTGTTACTGGCTGACACTGGCTGGAGTCTGGTTCTGATGCTCCTTAAGGAAGTAGTACTGGGTTTGACCTTAGGTTATGCCAGCAGCATTGTCTTTGCCGCCTTCCAGGTGGCGGGCCAAATCATTGATATGCAAATGGGATTTGGAATGATTAATGTTTTGGATCCTCAAAGCGGTAATCAAATACCGCTAATCGGGAACTATCTCTATCTAATAGCGATGTTAGTTTTCTTAGCTTATGATGGACACCATTTCTTGCTTCATGCTCTTTGGAGCAGCTGGCAGTTGGTGCCTCCGGGAGGAACTTGGGGTAGCCCGGACTTGTTGTGGGAAATTCTAAGAGCTACGGCAGTGATGTTTATAGCTGGCATTGAGATTGCTACTCCGGTCTTGGGGGCTTTGTTCCTGGCTGACTTAGCCTTGGCTGTTCTAGCGCGGACCATGCCGCAACTGAATGTTTTTGTAGTGGGTCTACCCATGAAGTCTTTGTTGGGGCTGTTCACTCTTGCTTTGTCGGTGCCTGTTTACGGTGTTTTCTTACAGATAGTGCTCACGGAGGTGCAACGGACCCTTGACTTTATTCTTTCGCTCATGCCACCGTGATGAGGATTGGTTCATCAACCTGCAGCTCTTTGCCGGTGAAGAAAAGACGGAGCCGGCAACTCCTCATCGTAGACGTGAAGCCCGTCGAAAAGGCCAAGTCTTTCACAGCGTTGAATTCTCGGCTGCTATAAATCTACTGGCAGCGGGGACTTCTGCCTTCTTGCTGATCCCTTGGTGGCGAGAGGAAATGATAAAACTGACCCGTTCAGTGTACAAGTTGTATCCTCTTGATTTCGATCCGGCTACTGTCAATCGGCTAGGGTTCCTTGTTGTGACTAACCTTTTGCGTTTAACGGCACCGTTGTTTCTTATTGCCACGGCGGCCGGAGTGGCAGCGAACTTAGCTCAGGTGGGCTTTGTTTTTAGTCTGGAGCCGCTGGCGTTCCGGTTGGACAGACTCAATCCTATCAGTGGTTTGCAGCGGATGTTTTCCCGGCGCTCGGTTGCCGGCTTGATTAGGAGCCTGATAAAACTGTGCCTGGTCGGTGCGGTGGCTTACCTCAACCTAAGACGCGAGTTCTACTTGATTCCTCGACTGCCTCTGGTCGGGCTATCTGGCTATGTGAATACTTTGGGTACTTTGGTTTGGCGGTTATTATGGCAGTGCGGATTAGCGATCTTGCTGTTGTCCGCTGGGGATTATGCTTATCAACGTTGGGAGTACGAGCAGAGCCTGCGAATGTCGATACAGGAAATCAAAGAGGAGTTTAGGCAAACAGAGGGCAGTCCGGAACAGCGCGGGCATATCCGGGAACGACAGAGGCAGTTGGCCCGTGCCCGTATGATGCACCAAGTGCCGCGGGCAGATGTGGTCATCACTAACCCGACCCACTATGCGGTTGCGCTCAAGTATGATGCTGCCACTATGGCTGCTCCACGGGTGGTGGCCAAAGGAGCAGGTCTGATTGCAGACCGAATCAAGGACTTGGCCAGAAAGCATGCCGTCTTGATGGTGGAAAACAAGCCTTTGGCCCAGTCATTGTACCGTACGGTGGAAGTGGGAGACGACATTCCGGCTTCTTTTTACCAAACAGTAGCCGAAGTTCTAGCCTATGTTTATCGTCAGCGAGGATTAATCTAAGCGAAAGGAGCCACCGGAATGCTTCAGATAGGGGGCACGGCTTCAGCTCGGGGAGTAAGTTACAGCGATCTGGGAGTAGCAGTGGCAGTCATAGCAGTGGTAATTATGATGGTGGTGCCGCTGCCTACGTTTATACTGGATCTCTTGCTTACGTTTAACATCACCTTTGCCCTCACCACCCTTTTGGTCACCATGTATGTGCAAGAGCCCCTTCAAATTTCAGCTTTTCCGTCCCTGCTGCTCATGGCAACATTGTTCCGACTGGCACTGAATGTCTCTTCTACCCGGCTCATATTACTGCACGGTTACGCAGGCCGGGTGGTCCAAGCTTTCGGTGAATTTGTAGTGGGCGGTAACCCGGTGGTAGGCTTTATTGTTTTTACTATTCTTGTTGTTATCCAATTTGTAGTGATCACCCGAGGTGCCGAACGAGTGGCGGAGGTAGCAGCGCGTTTTACTTTAGATGCGATGCCGGGCAAACAAATGAGTATCGACGCTGACTTAAACGCCGGCCTCATTGACGAGGAAGAAGCCCGGAGGCGACGGCGGGAAGTGCGACAGGAAGCCGATTTTTATGGTGCTATGGACGGAGCCAGTAAGTTTGTAAAAGGAGACGCTATAGCAGGAATAATTATCACTTTGGTCAACATTGCCGGCGGCTTTATTATTGGAGTGATGCAAGGCCAGCTAGAGCCGCTGCAGGTGCTGCAAAAGTACACCATTCTTACAGTGGGCGACGGCCTGGTAAGCCAGATACCGGCACTACTAATTTCTACTGCTACCGGCATCTTGGTTACGCGGGCGGCTTCCGCGGGAAGCTTGGGAGAAGAACTGACGTCTCAGGTGCTCAGTGAGCCGCGGGCCCTCTATCTAGCTGCCGGGCTTCTGGCTATTTTAGGACTTATACCTGGATTACCCCATATAGCGTTCTTAGTCCTGGCCGCACTCTTTGCTTTCTTAGGATACCGCCTCAGCGGTGCTGCGACCGTGCCGGCCCAACCGGTGGCAGCTTCTGATCGAGGGCCGGAACAGTTGCGGCGACCCGAGGCGGTGGCAGCACTTTTGGCTGTAGATCCGCTAGAGATTGATTTGGGCTACGGTTTGATAAGCTTAGCTGATGCCGAACAAGGCGGCGACCTACTCGATCGGGTGGTACTGCTGCGCCGAGAATTAGCGTTGGAGTTGGGTCTGTTGGTACCCACGGTGCGCATACGGGACAATATTACTTTAGCCCCTAACACCTACGTGATCTTGCTTCGAGGGGTAGAAGTAGCGCGAAGCGAAGTGCTTCCTGGCTATTATTTGGCCCTGGGAGAAGCTGTCGACACCAAAGAGCCCGGGATCCCCACGCGCGAGCCGGCTTTCGGTCTCCCGGCCTGGTGGGTCAGCGCCGAAGACAAAGAGAAAGCGGAACAAGATGGGTTTACGGTGGTGGATCCGGCCACAGTCATGGCTACCCACCTGACAGAGATAATTAAGAAGCATGCGGCGGAAATTCTAAGCCGCCAACAGATGGAGATCATGTTGGAGACTGTACGCCAGGAAAGCCCTGCGCTGGTTAACGAAGTGGTACCGGGCACTATTGCACCGCTGGATCTGAAGAAGATTCTTGGTAATTTACTTCAAGAAGGTGTGTCTATTCGTGACCTAACAACTATCTTGGAGACAGTGGGCAATTATGGCCGGCTAACCAAGGATACCGATACCCTGACGGAATATGTACGCCAGGCCTTAGGTCGACAGATTTCTCGTACACTGTCTCCGGAGGGAAAACCGGTGCCGGCATTGACCTTGGATCGTTCAGTGGAAGAAGCCGTGGAAAAGAGTCTACAACAAACGGAGCAAGGAACCTTTTTAGCCATGGAACCAAAGATAGCGGAAGGGATCTTAGCGGCTCTCAAAAGTGAGCTTAATCGGCTGCCTCCGGGACAAGGAACGCCGGTGGTGTTGGCTTCGCCTCTAGTTCGCTTTTATTTCAAGCGATTGATCGAGCGTGCCTTTCCCCAGCTGGCCGTTGTCTCCTATAATGAGTTGGATCCGGATCTAACAGTGGATGTATTGGGAAGGGTGAGTTTGACATGAAGATCCGGCGTTACGTGGCTCCCTGTCTTGAGGAAGCAGTAGATCGGGTGAAGAGGGAACTGGGCCGGGATGCTATTATTCTGGAAGTACGTCGGGTGCGGGCACCTGGATTTTGGGGTTGGTTAAAACGGCGGCGGATTGAAGTCACGGCTGCTGTGGCTCAACCGGCGCTGCCAACTACTCCTGTGCGGAAGATCACGGTCCCGGAACAATCTACTCTACCCTCCAGGAGTTATGCTGAACCAGTAGTAACATCGACTACCGTTGCTGAGAACATGATGCCTGAGCGCTTGCGTACCCCTTATGCTTTGGCACGTAGCCAGACCGAGCTGTTGGTTGGTCGCGGTGTTCAGCCCGAGCTGGCCCGACAAGTAGTGGAGCAGGCCATGGCTGCTCTGTCGGCAGAAGAGTTGAGCAACAGCGAGGCACTTGCCCGCAGCATTAACAGAGTAATTGTTAACTTTTTTGTCCCTCAAAATCAGGTGGGATTGACGAGACGGGTAGTTGCGTTTGTGGGTCCAACCGGAGTGGGCAAAACCACCACCATTGCCAAGCTGGCTGCTGTTTATAGGTTACAGCAGGGAAAAGAAGTTGCCCTAATGACAACTGACACGTACCGGATAGCGGCCGTTGAACAACTGCGCCGTTATGCCGACATTTTGCATGTTCCGTTAGAAGTGGTCTATACGGCTGAAGACCTTCAGGCTGCTTTGGATCGGCACCAGGAAGCAGAAGTAATCTTGGTTGATACAGCCGGTCGTAGTCCGCAGCAAGGATTATACTTGGCTGAACTAAGGAACTTACTAGCTGGGATTCCAGGGGTACAGACTGTTTTGGTGGTAAGCGCCACTACTAAAACTGAAGACTTAGAACTAATCTTCGACCGGTTTCGAATATTTAGCCCCTCAGAGCTGGTATTTACCAAGGTAGATGAAACTGAGAGCACAGGCACTTTGCTAAATTTGGTTAACCGCATGAGGGTGCCGGTGGGATTTGTTACTAACGGGCAGAACGTTCCCGATGATCTCAAAATAGCCAACCCACAACTGTTGGCGGACTTGGTCCTGGGAGGTGACCATCATGCTTGACCAGGCCCAGCGTCTGCGCCAATTGGCCCACCAGTGGGAGCGACGTCGCACAAGACGCACAATTGCTATTACCAGCGGCAAAGGCGGGGTGGGTAAGACAAACATCGCGGTAAATTTGGCCCTGGCATTGCATGAGAGAGGACACACGGTTACCCTGTTGGATGCTGATTTGGGCCTGGCCAATGTGGATGTGCTTTTGGGCATTACGCCGCCGTATACACTGGGGCAGGTGGTACAACGCCAATGTAGCCTGGCGGATATTGTCTACCCTGCCTACGGCATCAAGGTAGTGGCCGGGGGCAGCGGCCTGGAAGAGCTGGCAACGTTACCGGAAAGTGAACTGTTGTACTTGTTTCATGATGCAGCTCAAATAGATAGCGATTTCTTTCTTATTGATACCGGAGCCGGGCTGTCGTCGAAAGTAACGAGCCTAGCTTTGGCAGCCCAGGAGGTGGTAGTAGTTACCACCCCGGAGCCGACTTCCTTAACCGATACCTATGCCTTGATTAAGGTTCTCAACCGAAGGAGTTGCGGCCTGACTTTGCACCTGGTAGTTAACCGGGCCGGTAGCAGCAAAGAAGCGGCCCAAGTTACAGCCAATTTTTGTCGGGTGGTGCAGGATTTTCTGGCGGTGCCCGTGAATTCTTTAGGTTACATACCAGAAGATCGTCTAGTTAAAGCAGCTGTATCTCGCCAGCAACCTTTATTATTTACGTTTCCTTCAGCACCGGCGGCAGAGCGGCTGCGAATGATAGCTGCAACCTTAAGCGGTGATATTTGCCCATCAGTTAGCGGCAGTGGATTGAGCGGTTTTTTGGGTCGCTTGCGCTCTTTCTTTCACTAGGGGGTGTGCCTTCTCATGGGATCAAAATTACAGCTCAATCAAAAAGTATCTATCCAAAAAACAGATTCCGCTGACAATCAATTCTACTCTTCCTACATAACTGCAATGGAAGAAGATACCATCAGCTTGGCTACTCCCATGTATCGGGGAGGCTTGGTTCTGTTTAACAAGGAAGAACAGATCCGTGTCTACGCTTGGCCGCTGGTGTTCATAACCAGAGTACTAGAGCGGCACTTTCTACCGCATCCGATATTGATAGTAGAGCGGCCTCGGGTTTTTATCAAGGACCAAAAACGTAGTTTTGTCCGACTGGAGATAAGCTTACCAATCGTAATCCGAGAGCTTACAGGCGGTCCATTGTCAAGACCGATAGGAACTGAAATTAAGACCCATACAGTGGATATTAGCGGTGGCGGGGCACTGGTTGTTTATCCCCGTGAATTACCACTGGGAACATGGTTGGAGCTGGAGATTTATCTGCCGGAAAAAATCAGCTGCCGGGCCCAGGTACGACGACTGGAACATATCAATGAAGCCGCGCGCAAGGTACGCGTAGCAGTTGAATTTGCTGAAATTGCACCAGCAGAGCAGGACAAAATAATTGCTCTTATTTTTCAACGTCACCGGGAACTTAGACGCCAGGGTCTGTTGTAATGAAATAGCCAGCAGTGAAGGAAACCAGCGGCAGCAGACCTGTTTTGTGCATCGGTAGCGGTTTCTGGTGGAAAGCGGGAAATCGGAGGCGGCACATGAACAAAGGAGAGAACATTATGACGAGCGATAGGTCGCGATATGAACAAGTGTTTTTTGCTGAAGCCCAAGAACACTTACAGATCTTAAACGACGGGCTGCTTATGTTGGAACAAAACCCCGGTGACTACGAGGCCGTTAACTCGGTCTTTCGAGCGGCACACACAATCAAAGGCATGGCAGCGACCATGGGCTATGGTACTATTACTATGCTTACCCACAACTTAGAAAATGTGCTGGACAAAGTACGGGAGGGGACAACCCAGCTATCTCCACAGCTTTCAGACCTCTTGTTTCAGGGAGTGGACTTACTAGAGGGTATTTTGGGTGATGCCCAGGCCGGTGCTGAGCCGGGACCGGAGTCCATCGCCGCCCTGTTACAGGAATTAAACCGCTCGCTCAGTCTCGAACATCAGGAGCCAATAACTCTTGACCAACAGGAGCCGCTCAGCGATCAAGTAGCGGGGACCATGCTAAGGAACCATGAGGTCCAAGTGGTAACCGAGGCCTGTTCACGTGGCTACGGCGCTTACTTCATTACTGTCCATCTAGTCTCCACCTGTCTGATGAAAGCTGTTCGGGTATTTCTGGTTTTTCAGCGCCTCCAGGCGAAGGGGGAGATTTTACGAGCTGAACCACCGGTTGAGGATTTGGAAGAGGAGAAGTTCGGGGATAGTTTTCGGCTCTTATATATTTCGAAGCTGGATCAAGAAGCAGTCCGGCACCTGGTTGCCGAAGTGACTGATGTCGTACGGGCAGAGGTCGTCCGAATCAAGACAGATGAGCATGCAGTCTCCGCCAGTGCGGGGCCACCGGTAGCTGATAAAAGCCATCGCCACCTTACCACTCAGACAGTTCGGATCGATATTCATCGTCTGGACAGCCTGATGAATTTGGTCGGGGAGCTAGTCATTACCAAGACACGGCTAGAACAACTTTTGCTGAAACACAGTTCGTCGGAAATAGAAGAGACGCTGAAATTGTTGTCGCGAGTTGCTGGCGGGCTGCAAGATGCCGTGATGAAAGCACGCATGGTTCCACTGGCACAAGTATTTAACCGTTTCCCTCGCATGGTGCGGGACTTAGCGCGTGAACTGGGGCGAGAAGTTGAATTTACCATCGAGGGTGAGGAGACTGAGCTAGATCGAAGTGTCATTGACGAGATCGGCGATCCACTGGTGCATCTTTTGCGTAACGCCATTGACCATGGGATCGAGGCACCTGGGAACCGGCAGCAGAAGGGCAAGTCTGCTGTTG